>CANQKE010000062.1 GCA_947624435.1 uncultured Ruminiclostridium sp. | reverse complement strand
GCCCCCTTTCGTTAGACTTTTATTTTGGTGTATCTCTATTATACCATATTGTCTAACAAAAGGGGAGCATTTCAAAGCCGGGCATTAGCTCGGCTTTTTTGTTATGTTAAGATGGCGATATCAATATCTGTGATCGTTTTATTGACATCATATTATTAAAATGGTAAAATTGTAATATAAGGGGGGATACTTTTGCTGAGAAAATTTATCATAACGGCGCTGCTTTTTTGCCTTGCGGCAGTATGTCAGTGCTTTGCTTCGGCAGAGAGTGAGGGCGACTGGGAATACAGCGTTTATAAAGGCGACTTCGCGTATATAACCGGCTACAACGGTAATTCCGCCGTTGTTGATATACCCAGATCCCTTGGCGGAGTAACCGTCACCGAAGTATATATAAACTGCTTTGACGGTCACGACGAGGTAAAAACCGTCAATTTTCACGAGTGGATAGATAACATTTATGTAGACGACAGTGAAGAGTTTACCCTTGGGATAGAAAATTATAATGTATCCGAGGATAACGAATACTACTGCTCTTTGGACGGCGTTATATTTGATAAAGATATTGCGCGTATCGTGCTTTATCCTTGCCAAAAGACCGATAAAAGCTATTCTATCCCCGATACGGTCGCAAATATATCCGCAAGAGCGTTTTATAAATCGGTTTTCCTTAACGAATTAAAGCTGCCGAGCTCCTTAAGCAATATCCAATCAAAAGCATTTGAAGGCTGCGATTCGTTAAGCTCCGTGACTTTACCGACGGGCTTTGAGATAGGGTTCCTGATGGATTTTTCCGGCGCATTCGACGACTGCTCAGGGCTGTCTGATATATTCGTCGAGGAGGGAAGTATCTACCGTTCGGTGGACGGGGTATTGTGCGACGCGGCGGAAGAAACGCTTATCAAGTATCCTCCGGGCCGAAACGATGAGACCTATACCGTTCCCGACACGGTGATTAAAATAGAGAGCGGCGCGTTTTCCGGCAGCAAATATCTTAAAGAGATTATCATTCCCGATACCGTCTCAGAAATAGGCGCTTTCGCATTTCAATATTGCGATAAGCTGGAAAAGGTGCGTCTGCCGGAGGAACTGTATACGATCGGCAACAACACATTTTTCGGCTGCAAAAGTCTTAAAAGCGTTGATATCCCGCAAAACGTAAGATGGATAGATATATTTGCTTTTGCCGACAGCGGTATAGAAGAAATATATATCTCGGACGAAGTGGCAAGCATATCCTCCGGCGCTTTTTCAGGGTGCAAGGCTCTCGAAGAGTTTAATGTTTCGGATGAAAACACGACGTATCATACCGTTGACGGTATCCTGTTTGATGAACTATCCCTGATTTCTTATCCGGCGGGGAAGCAGGGCGAGAAATATCAGATACCGGAAGATGTATCGTCTATATCTGCCTATGCGTTTGGCGGTTGTGAGAATTTACAGGAAGTTACGCTGAACGATAATATTACCGTTATACCTTCATGCTGCTTTGAAAATTGCGTGAATATGACAAAACTAAACAATACGGACAGTGTGACCGTTGTAGAGGATTCGGCGTTTGAAAATACCGCTATCGTCAATAACAGCAAAGATGATATTATTTATATAGATGATATTGCCGTGAGCAGCAGCGAGGACATCACCGAGGCGAATATCAAAGACGGCACAAGACTTATGGCAGACAGCCTTTTTTCTTATCGCAGCAAGCTAAAATATGTTCATATCCCGGAGGGGATAACCGCGATAAGCCGAGGCGCTTTTTCCGGCTGTTACGATCTTGAAAAGGCAGAACTGCCGGATGGGCTTACAGAGATTGGCAGTACGGCATTCATGTTTTGCAGCTCGCTTAAAGCTATTCATTTGCCGGAAAGCGTTGTAACTATAGGCGCGTATGCGTTCGACGGGTGCTTGGAGCTCACGTCTGTGAATATTCCTAAAAATGTCACGGAGATAAACTCCGGCACTTTTGAGGGCTGCCGTTCACTGGAAACGATAGCTTTGCCCGACAATATCAAGACTATAGGTTTTTACGCCTTTAGCCGCTGCCGTTCACTAAGAAGTATAGAATTGCCGCAGGAACTGGAAACTATCAACGGCAGAGCATTTTTCGACTGCGACGGATTAAGCACTGTAGAGATACCCGAAAATGTTACCGTTATTTCAAATTATGCTTTCTCAAGCTGTGATTCGCTGAGGAACGTATTCTTTTACAACGGAATAACCGAGATACAGGACAACGTATTTGAATATTGCCAGATGCTTAAAGACGTTTTTTATGAGGGGACCGAAAAGCAATGGCAAAAGGTCATCATAGGCGAGGGCAACGAAATACTGACCGACGCCGAATTTCACCCCGATTCGACTGCGCTGGACGCTTGGTCGGCACAACTGCCGGACAGCACGTCAATGTCTGTAGTAACAAGGAACGACGGCATACGAAACGGCAATATCCTTTCCATGATCATAGGCATACCGTCGGTCATTATGCTTGTTATCGGTTTGACTCTGATGGTTATAAGAAAAATAAAAAACCGACGAAAGCCGAAAGCCCCGTAAAAAAGCTTTTCCATAAAAATCCCCCCTGATCCGCTAAGAAATCAGGGGGTTTACTATGTATCGGATAGTTTGGTAAAGCTTTAAGATTCAAATTACGTGCTTATAAATTTAATTGTTTGGATTGTATTTCATTTATCATACACATAAAATAAACAAAATATACCGATTTAATTATATAGCATTAAAGCCAATTTGTCAATAT
>CANQKE010000061.1 GCA_947624435.1 uncultured Ruminiclostridium sp. | reverse complement strand
AGGGCGTTGAGCTGGTTCTTGCGGGAAAGCTCTAAGTCGGCGTAAGGATTTGCCGCGCCGGGAGAATAGGTCATGCCGGCAAGTATCGCCGATTCCGCAATGGTGAGCTGGTCGGCAGTCTTGCCGAAATAATAGTACGCCGCGCTGCCTACTCCGTATACCGTTCCTCCCAAAGGAACGCGGTTAAGATAGGCCTCCAGTATATCTATTTTGGTGTATTTAGTTTCCAATGTCAGCGCGCGGAATATCTCGCGGAACTTTCTGTCCGGGCTTATCTGGTCGTCGCCGGTGATATTTTTTACAAGCTGCTGGGTGATGGTGGAGCCGCCCTGACCGTACCCGTTGAAAAGCGTTGAAACGCCGACGTACATGGTACGTATCCAGTCTACGCCCTCATGCTCGAAAAAGCGCTTGTCCTCCACCGCGATATATGCGTCCTGCAAATGCTGCGGCATATCCTCAATGTCTACCCAGATACGGTTTTCATCGCCGGAAAGCCGGGTGACCTCCACCTGGTTGCCCTCCTTGTCGGTGGCGTAGATGAAGCTGGTATAGCTGAGCTCGACGTTTTTAAGGTCTACGTCAAAGCTGCTGTCCGCAAACTGCATGACGTAAACGGTAAACACCGTGACTACTATGCAGCCGGTTATTATTACTATCATGAACAGGCTTAGCAGCGTAGTGCCTATTATCCCCATGACCTGCTTTACGGTATTGCGCTTGCGCTTATTCTTTTTTCTGACAGGTTTCTTTTTGACGTGCTTAGTTTCCGGCTCGTCGTCAAATGCTTCTGCATTGTAGTATTTTGTCTTGTTTTCGCTCATATTACAGTATAGCTCCTTTCCGATGTTTTCCGGCGCTTTTTATCGCCTGTGCCTTTTCTTTTCATAATATATGTTCCTTTTTGTCCGGTAAACTACCATTATCTTTTTAAGTATACCACAAAATTCCGTAAATGTTAATACCTTTACGGTTATTTTTCAAAAAATTTTCATCTGCGCACGACAAAACAAAACTTTTATATAAAAATATGACCTCCCAAACTTCGGGAGGCCATTATCAAGAAACAGTAAACTTAGGAGTAATCCACAACGTCCAGCCAGGTGAGCAGCACCGCGCGCTCCTCTTCCTTGCTGTAAAGTCCGGTGGCAAGCGCGGACGCCGCCATGATAGGCAGCCATTCCTGCACGTACTTTTTCGATGTGCCGGTCTTTTTGCAGAACAGGTTCATATATTTTTCCGCAAGCTCGGTGGAGTGGAAGGACAGCTTGAGATAAGTCATAGCGATATCCGCGCTGGCGTTGCCGACCGACGCGCCTACCCAGTCAAGGATATACGCCTCGTCGTTGTCGGTGACTATGATATTCTCCGGCCCGAAATTGCCGTGGCACAGCTTGGTATGCTTAGGCGCGCTGTCAAGCCTTGTCAAAAGCTCGTACTTTTTGATATGGTCTATCACGTCGAGCCCCTCTATCTGAGCGCGCAGGCGGTCTTTCAGCTTTATCACGCCGGAAAGAGTGTTTTCGTGGATATCAAGCTGTATCTCCACCATGTCGTCAAGATAATCGTCACGGTTTTCCGGCTCTTCTTCCATTATTTCAAGCAGCGTTTTGCCCCTGATAAACTGGCTGGTTATCGCCCATCTGCCGTCCTCAAGACGCAATACCTCCGCGATCTTAGGCACCTTAAGCTGAGTTTCCTCTATCTTGGAGTGCATCATCGCCTCGTAAAATACTATAGTTTTTGGGGAGTTTGCTTTGAACACCTTGACGGCGTAATCCCCGCTTTCATATACGTCGACCTTAGTTCCGGCCGATATCTGCTTGTCTAAAGATATTGACATTTATATGTTCCTTTCGTTTGTGAGCTTTGTGACTTTTATTATACACCCTCAAAGGCCGTTTGTCTATAGTTTTTCAAAAAATTTAACAAATTTGCAATAAAAAATTTTTACAATTTATGAAAATTGACGAAAAACGTATTCTTTTGAAATCATATCTGCCGATAAATGCACGGATATTGCAAAAACCGCGCGTTTATGATAAAATTAAGGCAGAATATTTTTTGGAGGAGCTATGCAGACACTCACCCCTATACATGATTTTTTAGAGCAATATGCGAACAGCGGCACGGTAAGGTGTCATATGCCCGGACATAAAGGCCGCCCGCTTTTTGATATAACCGAAATTTCCGGTGCGGACAGCCTGTATGAAAGCAGCGGTATCATCGCGCAAAGCGAAGATATCGCCGCAAGGCTGTTCGGTAGCGAAAAAACGCTGTATTCCTGCGGCGGCAGCACGCTTGCGATACAGACGATGTTAGCGCTGGTAAAGCATTCCGGAAAGAATGAAGTAGTAGCGGCGCGCGGCAGCCACCGCTCGTTTATCAGCGGCTGCATACACTGCGGGCTTACCCCGGTATGGGTGTATCCTAAAGAATATATGAGCGCAGAGGTATCCCCTTTGGCGATAGAGGAAAAGCTAAGTCCCCGCACGGCGGCGGTGTTTATAAATTCGATAGATTATTACGGCGGCAGGAGCGATATCCTCGCGATAGCGAGGGTGTGCGAAAAGCACGGCGTGCCGCTGCTTGCAGATAACGCACACGGCGCATATCTTAAGTTTACCCGCGCCGCAGATCATCCGATAACGCAGGGCGCTTCGATGTGTGCGGACAGCGCCCATAAGACGCTTTCGGTGCTGACCGGAGGGGCGTATCTTCATATCGCCGACAAGCGATTTTCGCAAAGCGCAAAGGAGATGATGAGCGCGTTCGGCAGCTCCAGCCCGTCATATCTGATACTGGACAGTCTGGACTGCTTTAACGGCTTTATTTCGGAGGAAACCGACGCGGTTATCATGCTTTGTGATAAGCTTTCCGCGCTTAAAGCAGAGCTTATCTCGGCGGGAATACCGGTGCGCCGATCGGACGAAATGCGGCTGACGCTTGACTGCATTACGGTCGGCAGTACGGGAACGGCCTGCGCGAATGAATTAAGACGGCGCGGTATCGAGTGCGAATATGCGGACGAACGGTGCTGCGTGCTGCTGTTCGGCATAGGTACCTCCGACGAGGATATAAAAAAGGTGAAAAACGCGCTTATAAGCGGCGGGTGCTTTCCTTTAGAAAAGCCGGAAACACTGCCGGAGTTTATCCGCGCGGAATACGTCATGCCGCCTAGGGAAGCGTTTTATTCCCCTTTGGCGGAAAATATACCGATAGACAAGGCGGAGGGGAAGATCTGCGCCGAGCTGTGGTCGCCCTGTCCGCCGGGAGTGCCTGTTATAATGCCGGGCGAAAGGATAAATACAGCCGCCTGCCGCATGCTTAAAGATAACAGAAAAACTTATATACGGGCGTTTTGAGTTTGTCGTCAGACCTTGACGGTGCGGCAAAAATGTGGTATACTGTTTTTGTAAGTATTTTGTAATATTCATCTGGATATGATCCGGAAAGGATAGAAAATGAAACTTGTATACGCTATAGTTAATAACGACGATTCCCGCGCGGTGCTTGCGGGGATAACCAAGGCGGGATTTCAGGCTACAAAGCTTGCGTCTACCGGAGGATTCCTCATGGCGGGGAACACCACGTTCCTCATCTGCTCGGAAAACGACAAGGTGGACGAGATAATCGCGATAATCAAGCAGCATTCCCATAAGAGAAAAGAGGTCATCACCTCCGCCGCAGATACCTACGGAGGAATGGGCTTTACTGCGGGAGTGCCGGTCGAGGTGTTCGTCGGTGGCGCGACGATATTCGTAACGGATATCGAGCGCTTTGAAAAGGTGTGAAATGCCTATAAAGCTGTTTGGCAAGGAGCATGAGCTGTCGCTGCTTAAAGCGATGTTCATTAACGGCCGTATGCCGCACGGTATAATTTTTACCGGAGAAAACGGTATAGGCAAGCGCACATTGGCGTTATACTGCGCAAGTCTTATGATGTGCAGCTTTGCCGAAAACGGCGAGCCCTGCGGTAAGTGCCTCAGCTGTAGGAAGATAGAGGACGGTCAGCACCCGGATCTTATCTACGCGCGCGGCGATAAATATACGAAAGACAGCATACGCGCTATCGTTCGGGACAGCTTTTATAAGCCCAACGACGGCAGTATAAAGGTTTATATTTTCACCGACTGCGAGGAGCTTACCGACGAATATCAGAATCTGCTGCTGAAAATAATAGAAGAGCCGAACGAAAGCTGCCGCTATATTTTCACCTGCGAAAGCCCGTCCGTCATACTGGATACGGTGATGTCCCGACTGATACATATTTCCCTGGAGGGAATGACCGAGGAGGAGTGCGCAAGCTGCCTTAAGTATCTCGGTATGGAGCAGGATAAGGCGGTTCGCTTGTCCGCAGTTTACGGGGCAAATCCGGGAAAAGCGCTCAAAGCGGCGGAGGACGAGCAGCTTATCCGCCTTAGCGAAGCCGCCGAAGATCTGGCGAAGCGAATTGCCGAAAACGACGAATACGGCGCGCTGCTGATAATATCTTCCTTTACCGAAAGAAAGGAGATATTCGCGCTGGTATCTCAGCTGTACGATATAGTTTGCAGGGCGATGGTCGGCAGCGGGTATCTCAGCGACGGGGCAAAGGCGTTGTCCGGCGCGCTGACTGTGAAAGCGCTGTATTCTCTGGGTGAAGCTTTGCTTGCGAATATAGGCAAAAGAAAGCTCAACGTGTCGGTAAAGCTTATGCAGTGCGAATTATGCAGCGAGCTGTTTTCTTCAATATTAAATTGCTGAAAGGAATATAAAATGACTGAAATAATCGGAGTCAGATTCAAGGACGTCGGCAAGGTGTATTATTTTTCTCCCGCCGGCGAAAAGCTGAAAACGGGCGACCGTGTGATAGTTGAGACCGCGCGCGGTATAGAGTGCGGCGAGGTGGTCATTGCCAACCGCGCCATTGAAGATGAAAAGGTAGTGCAGCCGCTTAAAGCTATAATGCGCACCGCGACCGCCGACGACCTTGAAACGCTTGAGAAAAACCGCCTCAAAGAGCAGGAGATAATGCAGGTATTTTCCCGCAAGATAGCGGAGCATAAGCTGGAAATGAAGCCGATAGACATCGACTGCACCTTTGACGGCAGCAAGATACTTTTCTACTTTACCGCGGAGAGCAGGGTGGATTTCCGCGAGCTGGTAAAGGATCTGGCGTCCGTGTACCGCACCAGGATAGAATTGCGGCAGATAGGCGTGCGGGACGAGGCGAAAATGCTGGGCGGACTGGGTATCTGCGGGCGGCAGTTCTGCTGTTCTTCGTTTTTGGGAGAATTTCAGCCGGTGTCGATAAAAATGGCTAAGGAGCAATCGCTGTCCCTTAATCCCACCAAGATATCCGGCACCTGCGGCAGGCTTATGTGCTGCCTTAAATACGAGCAGGACTGCTATGAGGAGCTGCTCAAGATAACTCCTAAGATAGGAGCGCTGGTAGACACGCCGGAGGGCAAGGGCGTGGTGGAGGATACCAATCTGCTTACCGGTGTGATAAAGGTGAAGCTGGAGAAAAATTCCGACGACGCGCCCGCAGTATCGGTCAACCGCTCCGACGTAAAAATATTAAAGGACGGCAAAATACGCGTCAACCGTGAGGAAATGCAGGCGCTTAAGGGTCTGGAGGACTGACAGGCATACGGGAGATTTTTGTGTTTGTTGCTCCTAACCGTATGTCGAGCGAGGTCGACGCAGTATTGGCGAAAATATGCCCGTAAAAACCGACTTGGGCTCGGCTCCCGCATGCCTATTCAAAAACATTGAAAATATTAAGCGAAAACGCAAAAAAGGTCTTGATTTTTTTTGAAAATATGTTACAATAGATATAGGTTATACGAACGTATACCGCAACCATATGTTAGGAGGGCTGACCAATGGCTTACAAAATTTCTGATGAATGCATCGCTTGCGGCGCTTGCGCAGAGCAGTGCCCGGTAAGTGCTATTTCCGAAGGCGACAAGTATAAGATCGACGCAGACACCTGCATATCCTGCGGTGCATGCGCGGGCGTATGTCCCGTAGGCGCTCCCGCCGAGGAATAAAAAGAACATAACGCAGATCGCCGCCAAAGCGCGGCGATTTGTTGTTTTATGATATATTTAAGCTGATTTTATATATTTTACCGCAAATTTTATATTGCGCGCTTTTCCTTGCGATATTAAAATAGAACATAAGATACGGTTTATTCTCACTATCGAGTTAATACGCCGAGGGAGAATTTTCCGGCTTAAGCGAAAATAATAGTCATATCGGGAAAGGTGAACATTATGAAATATGCAAAGATGACCGCGTATATCGCGGCTGCGGCGGTCGCAGTATCGTCCGTCGCTTTGAATGCGTCCGCCGTTGAGCTCAACAAGATAGACGGCGCGGCGGGATTTACTTACGAAGCGGGAGGAAAGGCGTGGGCTCACATCTGGAACCCCTATAATGAAGCGTCGCTGTTTGATGTTCCTTCCGACTTTGCCGAGGGAACGACAGACCTTATCGTTAAATTTACGGTAAGCGGCATGACCGAGGGCGAGAGCTACACCGTATTTCCCGGCTTTCAGTGCCACGGCGATGAGGTGATGAACGACGGCGAGGAGCTCAGTATCTGGAATCAGGACGATTACAAGTCGGCGGGCAGCACTTATGATTATGTCGTAAACGGCAACGGCGACTA
>CANQKE010000060.1 GCA_947624435.1 uncultured Ruminiclostridium sp. | reverse complement strand
TTGCTTACTACGCAAAGAAGGAAGGATTGAAGGTTCGCCTTGACAGCGAAAAGGATATTGGGATTCGACTGGAAGCGATAAAGTACAAGGCGCTTATGGAAAAAGAACTTAATAAGCTGCTGCCGGTATTTGACTTTGACGACCCGATACTTAACGTTGTCCTTAACAGCAAGCGGCTGATCGCCGATAAGAATAACATAAAATTCAACTTGGATATACGTTTTTCAAGGCTTGATTTTATGACCGAGCTTGACAGGACAGCTATCATTTCAAATCTTCTCGACAACGCTTTTGAGGCGTGCGATGAGCTGCCGGAGGATAAACGTTTTGTCGCGTTCAGCATTATCCGTCACAATGACCTTATACTTATCTATATCGAAAACAGCTTCGGCACGTTAAAGCAAGACGGCGGGAAATTTTTAAGCACCAAGGACAAGCATACCGGACTTGGGTTGTCCATAGTACGCTCCGCCGCCGAAAAATATAACGGGTATCTTTCTGTCAGGACAGAAAACGATAAATTTATCGCTGAAACGGTGATACCGATAAACGATCCGGAAAGTAAAAATGATAAATAAGATCGGCTGCTGTTTGATCTGATATTATTATCGATCAGCTCAAAAGCAGCTGATTTTTTTGTTTTTTCAGGCGTTTGATGCAAATACGAGGCGTTCGATGCAAATGTATTGACTTTGTGATGCCGATGTTTTATTTTAAGAGCAGAAGCATTAATTAAAAGGCAGGTACTTTTCATGAGAAAAAATTTTTTGGCGTTTGGCTTGCTGTCCGCGCTTTTGCTGACGTCTTGCAGCGCGACCTATGGCGAGTATATCGAAATACCCGAAGAAGCCGCAGAAGACGCGCCCTCTCCCGCCGATACCGACGTAAGAGTACGGCAGGTGAACGACTTTACCGCCGACGGAAGATATATTTACACCGGTATCTACAAGATAGATACCGTGAACAAGACCGCTGATTTCTTATGCAGCATACCCGGCTGCGCGCATAATACGACTTCCTGTGAAAGCGTTATGATGTCCGGAATACCGGGCGGAGCAGCGATAAGCGGCTGTATCGCCTGCGGCGGCGGGCTGCTTTCAGTGCGACCCTGCGCCGAGCAAAAAGACGGCTGCCGTCTGGTGCTGAGCGAAAACGGCGAGGTAGCGGAGCTTTACCTGAACACCTACACAGACGATTACGAAAAGGAGATATACGGCACGGTCGGAGGGTTCAGCCCGCTGTTTACCGACGGGGAAACATTGTACTGCTCAGGTCCGGATTACTGGTTTTCTCTGAGCCTTGACGGAAAGCTGTTAAGCGAGCCGCTCGAAAAGCCGGAGGAAATGGGACTTTCGAGCAGCACCGCGCTTATGGAGGACGGCAGACTTTTTTCTTCGTCTATGTCCTCCGCATGGGCGGTAGACTTAAAAGCGCGCAGCGTTACAAAGCTGTGCGATTTTCGGCAGAACGCAAGATCCCCCGCGTATTTTAACGGCAGGATATATTGCGTAATGAAAAACGACAGCGGTTATTCCTTGCAAAGCTGCGACTTGAACGGCGAGGATATACGAGTCTTGATAGAGAATTTCGGCGATACTAATTTTTATTTCCTCGACGGTAAAAATAAGCTGCTGTACCTTGCCGACAACAATACAAAGCTGTACGCCTTTGACCTTAGCACTAATGAAAAAACGCTGATTTTGGATACGGCCGATCGGGACAAGTTCACGCTTTGCGGCGGCACAGATAATGTGGAGCTATACGGTATCGGCTCGGTGGAGTATCTGCCGAATATGGAGCTTATCGCGCTGAGAGTATCCGCCGACGGCGAGGACGTTGTGATAACGTTAGGCACAAACGGGGAAGAGCCCACCTGCTACACGGATATTTTTGATAAAAAAATAACCACCGTGTATGAATGATTTTAGGAGGGAACAGCTTATGTTTTTGTTTGAGCTTAGAAAACTCATCAGGTCAAAATTGTTTGTCATAAGCACCTCCATTGTGCTGCTGATGTTCGTTTTGCAGCTTGCAGGCTGCATTTTTAACGAAGAGAATTTGCGCAGCGCCGCCGAGTTCGACGAATATATTAAAGCTCATCCGCTTACCGAAGAATATTTGTCCGAGCTCAAAGAGCGCAATGCAAAAGAGAGCGAGGAATATTATACCGCGCTGGGCGCGGGGAAAAATTCACAGCCATCAAAGGATTATTTTATCGAAAGCAGTATCGTTTCTCAATCGGAATATATCGAGCGGTACAAAAGCGACATGAGAGATATGGTAAAGCGCAATCTCGTTATGCTCAACGCCGAAAGCTCCGAGCGGCGCGCCTTGTACCAAAGCGCGGTGACGGCTTATAATACCGTAATAAAGCCGAAAATAGTAAATAAAGAGGTGTTCGCGTCATTCTTTTCCCCGCACAGCGGTCCGCAGCTGTTCGGCGCGGTATTGACGGCGTGGGCGGCGCTGCTTACGGCTTACCTGCTGTGCTGCGAGCGCGGCGTAGTATATTCCGCACAAAAAGGCAGAGCGGCGCTTTACCTTTGCAAAATATCCGCCCTTACCGTCGTGATATTTTCGCTGCTTGCGGCAATGCTGCTTATCGAGCTTATGACCAGCGTGCTTTTGTTCAAAATAGACCTTTTTGCTCCTGTGCAGTCGCATGAAATGCTGGAATACTGCCCGTATAATTTAACGGTAGCGGGGCTGTATTTTCTGACTTATTTAACGGAATTTTTCGGCTTGATGTTCGGGGTGTTTATTACTTCTCTTGTTTGTATACGAGCGGCAAGCCCCGTTCGCGGGACGGTCGTTGGGCTTATTCTCGGCGCGGCGGCTTATGCGGGAACGGAATATATAAATTACCTGTCCTCTATGTCGGGCGAAACGGCGGAGCTTGGCAATACGCTGAGAATGCTTTTCCCGCTCAGTCTTACCGACGTTATGCCGTTTATAAGCAGGTTCGATCATACCCTGCTGTTTACGGCCGCAGTACCGAGATTTGCCGTAACTATGGCTGTTACCGTGATCTTTGTAGCGGCGGCGATAACAATATCCGCAAAGCTATACGGAAGGAGCGCTGATATAAGATGGAAAGCAAAACTCTTATCTTTGATAAAGTCACCAAAAGCTACGGAGGCTTAAACGCCTTGGACGGATTTTCCGCCGAGCTTACCTGCGGGATATACGGACTGCTCGGCCCTAACGGCAGCGGTAAATCCACGCTTATGAAGTGTATCGCCGATATTATCCGCCCGACTTCGGGCAGGATAACCTACGGCGGGGAGGATATATATTCGCTCGGCGCGGATTTTCGCAAGGTACTCGGCTTTATGCCGCAGGATATAGACTTTTATCACTCTTTTACCGCGGCGGACGTGATAAAATATTTCACGCTGTTAAAAGGCGGAAAATACAACGCCGAAACTGTCGAACAGGCGCTGGACGGGGTAAATCTTCTCTCCTCGGCGAAAAAGCGCGTAGGCGGCTTTTCGGGTGGTATGAAACGGCGGCTCGGCATCGCGGTAACGCTTATCGGCACGCCGGAGGTGGTGATATTCGACGAGCCTACTGCGGGACTTGATCCCGAAGAACGCGTCAGGTTCAAAAATCTTATTCGCGAAATGGGCAAGACACGCACCGTGATACTCGCCACTCAAATCATTTCGGATATAGAGGCGGTGGCGGATCATACACTGTTTATCAAAAACGGACAGCTTATCAAAACGGTTAAGAACGATAAGAATATCCAAAGCCACACCGATGTTCTTGAGGAAATGTACATGGACAGCTTCGGGCAAAAGGCGGACAGCCATGAAGAATAATATGCGCGGCGGTACGGCACAGCTGCTCGGTTTTGAGCTTAAAAAGCTACTGACAGCGGTGAACATAATAGTTTTCCTTATACTTATGCTGGTCAAGCCGTTAATTATGCTATGGTATTACCCGCCGGAGTATGATTTTAACCTGAATTTCTACCGCGAATATACCGAAACGCTGTACGGAGAGCATACCCCCGAAAAATCGCAGTACATACTTGACGAGCGGGCGCGGCTGGACGATATAATTTCTAAAGAGCGGGAAACGGCGGACGCTTTTACCAACGGAGAGCTCACTGCGGAGGAATACGACCGTTACAACACCGAGCTTATACGGGCAAGCAACCGCTATCCCGCTTTTGAAAGAGCGGCGGCGCATTGTGAATACTTTGATTCGCTGTCGGAAAGCGGTAAAACGCCATGGTGGTTTTACGAGCTCCCGCTGTCGGAATTTCTCGCGGGATTCGGCGCCGACCCGCTGTTTTTGGTGTTTATTATCGTGTTCGGGCTGAGGTTTTTCGGCGCGGACGAATTATACGGCATGAGCCTGTCGGTGGGCGCGACCCCTTACGGCAGGCAAAAGCGCAGCGCCCTCGGCATTGCCGCGTTGGTGATATTCTGTACGGTCGGGTGCGTTATTTCAATGGGATTTGATATGCTGAGCCTTGTCATGCGCTGCGGCGGGGAATATTTCAATATGCCGATATGCAGCATGGAAATTTTCGCAGACTGCGGGTATGACGTCACGGTATTGCAATATCTGCTGCTCATATTACTGGTAAGAATAACCTGGAGTGCGGCGCTGTGCGTTATTCTGCTGACTGTCAAGCGTCTTGTAAAGAATACCTACGCGAGCCTTGCGGTATCTGCGGCAGTGATATTTATCCCGCTCGCGGCGGCGAACGCGCTGCCGGATTGGCTTAAAACAACGCTTGCGGGCTCTCAGCTGACCGGTTTTTCGGTGGCGGAAACCTCGCTTGACGTAAGTGTTATCGCGGCCGTTGCGACTATAGCGGTATTCTTCGCCATAAGTGCAAGTTTTAGAAGAAAGCTGTAATTTTAAGAAATATGTGAATACCAAGAACCGACTTCAAATGAGGTCGGTTTTGCTTTTCAGGCGTTTAATGCAAATACGAGGCGTTTAATGCAAAACTATTGACTTTTAGGCAAGAAAAGCTTATACTTTGAGTAAGCAATTGTATGAGTTTAACACAAAATGCGCAGAATGATTCTGCCGTTTACGCTCATAAATTGCTATTCACGATAGCAATATTGTAAACAAAGTAAGAATAAGTTATAATTTTGATAAAACGGTTTATCGTTTTGACAGGGTTGATTATAAGACGTAAGGAGCGATTTATGAAAACATTATTTTACATATCCCTAAAATACTGGCGCAAGCACCTTAAAACCGCATTCGCTCTGCTGTTTGCGGGAATACTTATGACTATGGTCACCACCGTGTCGCTGCTTATGCTGCGGTCAAGCTTTGCGCGGCAGCTAAATTCGGATTATGACTATGACGGAATGTACGAGCTTATCGTACCCTCGCCGTCGCAGGAATTTCTGACCGAAATTTCGGGCGGCAGGGAGTACAGCGAGGGGCATATAAACATTCTCGGTAAAACAGGGACAGGCGCGGAAAAATTCACCTGCGGCTATCTCGACGACCCCGCCGGACTGTGTCATATCCCGATGGAAAGCGGCAGGCTTCCGCAGTCGGAAAACGAGATAGCCGCCGACCGTTATGTTCTGGACAGATTCGGCTGGATAGGCGATGTGGGCGATACCCTGACGCTTGACGGCGTTTCCTATACGGTAAGCGGTATAATAGACGAGATCTACGGACTGTACCGCCCGTTGTCGGAAATTTACACAACAACAAGAAAAGGAATGACCGACCCGCCCGAACAGCCTCTGCCGTCGATATTTGTCGGCAAGCCCGAAAATGCAAATGTGCTGTACGAATATACAATGCTGAGCGGGATAGCCGAGGGCAATTTGTACGGCGAGGACGATCTGTATCTTAAATATGACGAGATATTGCAAAAATACGGGTATAGTTCTGTAAATATGGACGATTTATATTCAACCTCCGAGGTGCGAAAGAAGTATGCGGCGCAGGACACGGCGTTTCTGCTCTGCCTGTCGATAGTGTGCATGGTGATAGCGGCGCTGTCGGTATTTTCGGTGCTGCGCTCGGTAATCGCACAGAGAAAGAACCATAATCGACTTTTGCTGAGAATAGGGCTTTCCCGCAAAAGGCTCGCCGCCATGTACTGTACCGAGGGGCTGTTTGCCGTGCTGATACAGCTTGTTATCGGCTGCGGCGCGGGGTCGCTCGTCTATATGGTGATCTACATATTTCAGACAGAGCTTATGGGTATGCCGCCCTATTCGGGATTTACGGCGGATAAGTGGGTAACGAATTATACCCTCGATCCGTTTTTAATTTCCGCCGCTTTCTCGGTAATAATGACCGTTACGGCGTTTTTAGCGGGAGCGCTTGCGTCTAAGCTGCGCCCAATTACAAAAAAGCGCGGTAAAAAGCCCGCAAGCCTTTTTATCGGCATAGGGCGGGTATTTCGCCAAAGGTATATAACCGTCGTACAGACCGCCGCGCTGGTGCTTATCTGCTGCGGTACGGCTTTGGGATATATGTATTTTGCCGATACTCCCGAAAAGGAAAGCTTTTATCATGAAAATATCATACAAACCTTGGATTACACCCCGCAAAGCTACGGCTTTTCCACCGATGTGGGAGGCATAGACCTTGAGCTTGACGGCATAAGCGAATATTACAGCGCGCCCGGCTCTCCTACCGTCTATATCGGGGAATTTCCCATGGCGGGCGCGGATACCGAGTACGGCATAGACGACGCGGTCGCGGATGAGCTTAAGGGAGCGCAGGCGTTCGGCGTACTTACTAATACGTTTATGATAGGAAAAGAGGACTATCCCGACAGGATATTTTTCGGCACGCAAGAGGAAAAGGATTATCTTATCAGCGTGTCCGATAAGAAATATGCTGATATTTTCGACGACGGAGAGCTTGGCACTCTGACGCTTGATAAAATAGAGGTCAGCCTTGCCGACAACTCGGTAATAGACAGCCTTGATAAGTATGTCATAAGCGGCAGCATCGACCCCGAAAAAATATCGAACGGGGAAGAGATCATCTTCGTATGCGGCGGCAGCGGTCATCTTTCGCAGGGCGACGAGATAACGCTTTGCTCCGCAAAAGCAAACGATCATGGCGGCATCGGCGAGATAAATTCGGGCAAAGTGAAGATAGGCGCGGTAATAAGCACCGAGAACATGGATAACATCATCTTTAACTGTGTGAAAAATTATCAGTCGCAAGCTTCTTACGGGCTGCTTACCACCGTATCCGGCGCAAAGGCGATTGGGCTGCACAACGCGGCTTATACTAATATTATCGCAAAGGACGGAATAGACGCGGGGCCGCTCACCGGCGCGGGCTTTACCAAAACCGGACTTGCTCAGATA
>CANQKE010000059.1 GCA_947624435.1 uncultured Ruminiclostridium sp. | reverse complement strand
ATAGGGACTTACAAAAAATGGGGCTATATTTTTATGATCCCGTTTACACTGGCTTTCTTGATTTTCCAGGCTTGGCCGTTGATCCAGACTTTCTATTACAGCTTTTTTGAGTATTACAGGAGCTTCCCCGACTGGATAGGACCTAATTTCATCGGATTGGAGAACTTTGTATCGTTATTTGACATTAATGAGCTGAACAACGTTTTCCAGCTTACATTAAACACATTGATAATGTGGGTTGCCGGATTTGTTCCGCAGATTATTATCTCACTGTTGTTTGCATATTGGTTTACAAACGTCCGCTTAAGACTCAGATGCTTAGGACTTTTCAAGACCATAATTTATATGCCTAACCTGATAATGGCTGCTGCATTTTCAATGTTGATATTTACGCTGTTCTCAGAGGTTGGTCCTATAAATGAAATAATCAAGCTCTTCACAGGCGGCGAGCCTTTCTACTTCTTCAACTATACCGGAAGTATAATCGGCGTCGTAGGCTTGATGAACTTTATGATGTGGTTCGGTAATACCACCATACTTTTGATGGCTGCGATGATGGGTATCAATGAATCCGTTATCGAGGCTGCCGAGATAGACGGCGCAACAGGCTCTCAGATATTCTGGAGAATAACCGTTCCGCTTATCCGTCCGATACTTGTATACGTTCTTATCACCTCGTTGGTAGGCGGTCTGCAGATGTTCGACGTTCCGCAGGTCCTCACAAACGGTACAGGCAACCCCGGCGGTACTACCAAGACGCTTATCATGTATCTTAACGAGAACATCTCCACATCTTCCAACTATGGTAAAGCGGGCGCTATTTCAATAGTAATATTCATAATATGCGCAGTAATGAGCTTGATAGTATACTACGGCTTTGCAAGCGATAAGACCGAAAGAGAGGCAAATAAGGCGGCAAAAGCTGCTATTAAAGCCGAAAGAAAAAGGAGGGCTGAATGATGAGCGCAAAAGATAAGAAAGTATCCGAACAAAAATCCGCACTTCAGCAGCCTAACGCCAATCCCGATATGAAAGCGGGAGCCGGTCTGCACATACATAGAGCAGTATGCTACATCGTGCTTACTTTCTTCTCGCTGTTGTGTCTGTTCTTCTTCTATCTGCTGATCATAAACGCTACCCGTTCTCACCCCGAGATACTCAGAGGACTTTCGTTCCTGCCGGGCGGCTCGTTTATCGCAAATTTCCAGAACGCTTTAGCCAGCCCGTCGATATCCATTGTTTCCGGTATCATAAACAGTTTGATAATCGCCGTGTCAAGCGCGTTACTCTCAGTTTACTTCTCCGCGATGACCGCTTACGCGATCCATGTATATAATTTTAAGGGTAAGAAGTTCATCTTCAACTTTATCCTTATAATCATGACGATACCCACCCAGCTCAGCGCGCTCGGTTTGTTCAACATGAGCACCCAGCTTGGCTGGAGAAACACCTTTATCCCGCTGATATTCCCCGCAATAGCAGCTCCTACCGTATTCTTCTTTATGATACAGTACATGAAGAGCTCGCTTCCTCTGGACATTGTAGAGGCGGCGCGTATCGACGGCTCCGGAGAATTCAGGACCTTTAACACGATAGTTTTGCCGATACTTAAACCGGCACTGGCAGTACAGCTGATATTCAGCTTCGTGGCTTCTTGGAACAACTACTTCGTTCCGGCACTGATACTCGATAGGTCCAGCACTAAGACGCTGCCTATCCTTATAGCGATGCTGCGAAACGCAAGCTTCCAGAACGCGGACTACGGCGTGGTTTACATGTTCATATTCCTCGCAATAGTCCCCGTTATGATAGTTTACTTCTGCCTGTCCAAGTTCATAATCGCCGGTGTTGCAGTCGGCGGCGTAAAGGAATAATTGCTAATAAGTCTTTTCATAATATACTCCTTAACGGGGCTCCCTTCGATTTATTCGGAGGGAGTCTCCTTTATACGGAAATAAAAATACCGGCTCTCCTACAGGAAAGCCGGTATTTTGTTTATATAATTTTTTAGCTGAATAAGCCGAGCTCGTGTTCGTTTTTGACGTTTTCTTCGTTCGCCTTCAAAGCCTCCAGCACCTTCGGATTGAAGGTTCCGCATTCGCCGTTGTATATCATGTTCAGTGCAACGTCATGCGGATATGCCGATTTGTAGCATCTGGGGGAGGTGAGCGCGTCATAAACGTCAGCCAAAGCGACTATCTGCGCCCATATAGTGATATCGTCGCCGGCAAGCCCGTCGGGGTATCCCCGTCCGTCCCACCTTTCATGATGATGGCGGCAGATATCATAGGTATATGAAAACGTATCCTCGTCCATTATCGCCGGAATGTGCATGAGCATTTCACTGCCTTTAACGGTGTGCTGCTTCATTATCTCAAATTCTTCCTTTGTGAGCCTGCCGGGCTTGTTGAGTATTTTGTCCGGTATGGCTATCTTGCCGACGTCATGCAGTATCGACGCGTTTACTATCTTTTCTATCTCATGCTTGTCGATGTAGTATTCGGGATAATTGTCGCTTATATAAGTAAGCAGTATTCTGGTAAGACCGCAGATACGCTTTACATGCTCGCCGGATTCACAGTCCCTGAACTCTATCAGAGTCGCAAGCGTTTCTATCATCGACTGATTGACTTTATTGAGCTTTTCTATCTGTTCGTTTACTACCTCGACCAACTCGTTTCTGTGACTGTAAAGCTCGACGATGTTGGTAATTCTTGATTTTATAAAGTTCATGATGAACGGCTTGCTTATAACGTCGACAGCGCC
Source organism: uncultured Ruminiclostridium sp. (assembly GCA_947624435.1). Classification (GTDB taxonomy): domain Bacteria; phylum Bacillota; class Clostridia; order Oscillospirales; family Ruminococcaceae; genus Ruminiclostridium_E. The sequence continues at coordinate 4,856 of CANQKE010000059.1, read as the reverse complement.
CAGATTATACGCTTCGGTAAGAGTGTCTTCGTTGTCCGCGGCCGTTATTATGAATACCGGAATGTGATTTATCTTTCCGGTCCGGCTAAGCTCTCTGAGCACCTCGATACCGGTCATCTTCGGCATAAGCAGATCAAGCAGTACAGCGGCGATATCGCTGTGCTTGTTTATCATTTCCAGAGCCTGCTCGCCGTCCTCCGCTTCGAGTATATTGTAGGTATCGGTGAATCCCTCGGCTAATATTGCTCTGTTTATTTCCATGTCGTCAACGATGAGTATTGTTTTATCCATTTGATTTGCCCTTTCAGTTAAAAATATACAGCGCGCAAAATTAAAGTAAAATTATCATCTTTTCTATATGCGGCTTGTCGGCAGCAAAATAGGATTTGCCGAAAATTTTAGCTGCCGGAGCTTTCTATGCAGTTAAGTATCTCTTGTTCGATAGGGAGGATGCTTTCAACGATCGCCCTTGCTTCTTCCGGCTTATCTTCGCGCAATAACCTTACCGCCTCGGTATAAGCGTTGTATAAAGGGGTAACGGAAAGATTGCCTGTGACGCCTTTTAAGGTATGCGTGCTTTCAAGCGCCGCCTGCATGTCGCCGTCCTCAAAGTGTTTCATAACATTCTGGGCTCTGACGTTTGCTGGGAGCTTCGCCATCATTCTTTCGTAGAGCGCAGTGTTCCCCATAAAACGCTTTATCCCTTCGTCAGTGTTTACTCCAAGCGCTTTGAGCTTTTCGATCATGTTATTTACTCCTTTTTGAAATTGCCTCAAATCGGCAAAATTTTATCAATATATCCCCGATAAAAAGCCGTGTTATCCATAACTAAAACACAGCTTAACGTCCGGTTTACGACCCGACTGTTATAATTATAACATAGTTTAAGATAAAATACAATACTTAATTTCCCATGAATAAAAAATTTTTGACATTAGCAAATTATGGTTTGAAAGGGCGCGTCAGGGTTGACAAATTGTGCTTTTTTTGGTATACTTTTATCATTCATAAAAGAAAAAACGGAGGTCTGAAAATGAGGAAGAAAGCGGTGTTATCTGCGGTGCTTTCGCTGCTTTTGCTGGGCAGCTTTACCGCGTGCGACAGCAATACCGGCTCCGGCGAGCCGGATTCTCAGACACAGGTACAGGAGGTAGACGGGATGAAAATATACACCCCTAACAGCAGCAACGTCAAAAAATTGGGCAGGACTTACGAGCTGGAGGATTCGCTTTGGCTTACCTTTTCCGGTTCTGGCGCGGAATTTTCCTTTAACGGAACTAAAGCCACGGTAACTATAGAGGACGACGACAACGCCGCTTCGGCGGATAAGGACAATCAGGCGAGAGTAGCTATATACCTTAACGGCGAGCGTGTAGTCGATGAAATGATAACCCAGCCTTCACAGAAATTCGAGGTGCTTAACACCGATACCGCGCAGGACTGCACGGTGAGCATCGTAAAGCTTTCCGAAACGGCGATGTCCACCGTGGGTATAAGCGAAATAGCGGTAGAATCCGACGAGGGTATCAAGCCCACCCCCGCAAAGGACCTGTTCATAGAATTTATCGGCGATTCGATAACCTGCGGCTACGGTGTAGACGACGAGGACAAAAATCACAAGTTTTCCACCTCTACCGAGGACGTAACAAAAGCCTACGCCTATAAGACGGCTAAAGCGCTTGACGCCGATTACAGCATGGTGTCTATAAGCGGCTACGGCATAATCTCGGGATATTCCGACGGCACTAAAAAGGTTTCCTCCCAGACTTTGCCGAGATATTATAAAAAGCTCGGTTTTTCCTATGGCTCTTATAAAGAGCAAAGACCCATGGAGATAGACTGGGATTTTAGCAGCTACACTCCCGATCTTATCGTGATAAACCTCGGAACTAACGACGACAGCTACACCCAAAACGACACGGAAAAGCAGCAGGAATACTGCGACTCATACGTTGAATTCCTTAAAACGGTAAGAGAGAACAATCCCGATTCTAAGATACTCTGCACGCTGGGAGTTATGGGCGACAGACTGTTCCCAATGGTGGAAAAGGCCGTAAGCACCTACAGCGAGGAAACAGGGGATAAGAACATATCCACCATGAAGTTTGACCCGCAGGATCCCGCGGACGGCTATGCCGCAGACTGGCACCCGACCGCCGCTACTCATGACAAGGCGGCCGCAAAGCTCACCGAAGAGATAAAGAGCCTGCTCGATCTTTCTTGATGAGTTTCGCAGAAGAACAGGCGGTGCTGCATAATATCCCGCCCGTTTATGACAAAAACAGCCGTATACTTATCCTCGGCTCTTTCCCGTCGGTGAAGAGCAGGGAAGGCAGATTTTTCTATCATCATCCGCAAAACCGATTCTGGAAGGTAATAAGCGCGGTGTACGACGCGCCTTGTCCGGTCACTGTCGAGGAGAAAAAAGCCTTTCTTTTATCGCATAATATCGCGGTATGGGACGTAGTGCAAAGCTGCATAGTTACCGGCTCGTCCGACAGCAGCATAAAAAACGTCGCTGCTAATCCGCTGGAAAAAATAATAAGCGAAAGCAGCGTCACCCGCGTTTTTACAAACGGGAACAAGGCGTATTCTCTTTATGAAAAGCTGTGCCGCGCTAAAACCGATATCGGCGCGGTATTGCTGCCGTCTACAAGTCCCGCGAACGCGGCGTACTCCACCGAAAAGCTTATAAGTATATGGAAAGAAAAGCTGCTTTGAAAAAATCCTGAAAATTTTTGAAAAACAGTTGACAAACGCCGATAAAGATAGTATAATAAATATAATACAAAAAAGCGTTGATTGGGAGAAAAGCCTTTATTTGACTTACAGAGAGCCGTTGTTTGGTGGAAAACGGCAGCAGAGAAAGGAAATGACTCGCCCAAGAGCTGCGCGGCTGAACTCAAGTAGGCTGCGACGGGTACTCCCGTTACAGAGGAACACATTGTTTGATGTGGCTGAGGTGTGCTGTGAGAGCAGTACATGAATTGAAGTGGTAACACGGGTATACGCTCGTCTTCTGTATATGAAGACGGGCTTTTTTAATATCCGCTGCTTTTGGCATACATTCAAACAAAACTATTACAAGGAGGATATCATAATGAAACAAACCGGTAAGTACAAAAGAGGGTATTTCATGCCCCCGACGGAATGTCTTGACTGGACAAAGAAAGAATACGTCGACAAAGCGCCCGTATGGTGCTCGGTCGATCTGAGGGACGGCAATCAGGCGCTTATCGTGCCGATGAGCCTTGAGGAGAAGCTGGAGTTCTTCAAGCTGCTTGTAAAGATAGGCTTTAAGGAGATTGAGATAGGCTTTCCGGCAGCGTCAGAAACGGAGTACGAGTTCTGCCGCGCGCTCATCGAGCAGGATCTCATTCCCGACGACGTGACTATACAGGTGCTCACTCAGTCGAGGGAACATATCATCAAAAAGACGTTCGAGGCTTTGCGCGGAGCAAAACACGCGGTGGTACATCTGTACAACTCCACCTCCGTCGCACAAAGAGAGCAGGTTTTCAGAAAGAATAAGGACGAAATAACCGAGATCGCCGTTTCGGGAGCAAAGCTGCTCAAGGAATACCGCGCCAACACTCCCGGCGAGTTCAAGTTCGAGTATTCCCCCGAGAGCTTTACCGGAACCGAACCGGAATACGCTCTTGAAATATGCAACGCGGTGCTTGACGTATGGCAGCCCACCGCCGACGATAAAGTCATAATCAATCTTCCGGTAACGGTAGAAATGTCCATGCCGCACGTTTACGCCAGCCAGATAGAGTATATGTGCAAGAATATGAAATACCGCGAAAACGTGATAGTATCGCTCCACCCGCACAACGACAGAGGCTGCGCGGTAGCTGATACCGAGATGGGACTGCTCGCGGGCGCTGACCGTGTGGAGGGCACGCTGTTCGGCAACGGCGAGCGTACCGGCAACGTGGATATAATCACCCTCGCGCTGAACATGTACACTCACGGCGTAGAGCCCGGACTGGATTTCTCCGATATTCCGGCGATAACCAAGGTATACGAAAAAATGACCTGCATGAAAGTTTACGACAGGCAGCCTTATTCCGGCGCGCTGGTATTCGCGGCGTTCTCCGGTTCCCACCAGGACGCTATCGCAAAGGGCATGAAGTGGCGGGAGGAAAAGAACCTCACCGAGTGGACAGTGCCTTATCTTCCTATCGACCCGAAAGACCTCGGCAGGCAGTACGACGGCGACGTTATCAGAATAAACAGCCAGAGCGGCAAGGGCGGCATAGGCTTTTTGCTGGAAACGAAATTCGGCGTAGATCTGCCTAAGAAATTCCGCGAAAAGGTCGGCTACACCGTCAAGGGCGTTTCCGACCATATGCACAAGGAGCTTTCTCCCGACGAGGTATATAATGTATTCCGTGAGAATTTTGTCAATATCGAAACTAAATTAAAGGTCGTTGAGGCGCATTATAAGCAGGAAGAAAACGGCGCGCGCATCTCGGCGGAGGTCACCGTTGACTATAATGGCAATCGCAGCACCTACAGCGGAAAGGGCAACGGCAGGCTTGACGCGGTAAGCAACGCGATAAAGGACGGCCTCGGCTTTAATTACACCATCTCAACCTATACCGAGCATGCGCTGGAGGTCGGCTCTAAGTCGAAAGCGGCGGCTTACGTCGAGATAACCGACGCCGACGGTAATTCCGCTTGGGGCGCGGGGATCCATACCGATATAATAAATTCCTCGGTAAGCGCGCTGGTAAGCGCTATCAATAACAGCAATATCGTAAAATAACATAGGCATGCGGGAACCGAACCCAAGTCGGTTTTTACGGGCATCTTTCCGCCAATACTGCGTCAACCTCGCTCGACATACG
>CANQKE010000058.1 GCA_947624435.1 uncultured Ruminiclostridium sp. | reverse complement strand
ACGCAGGCAGGCTGGCGCCTGTCAAGGAGCAAGGGGCAAAAATAGCCCAAAAGAATCGTCGTGAGGCGGCTCGGGCTCGGCTCCCGCATGCCTAACCTCTTTTTCGGTACGCCGCGTCAGTAACGACGTTTTCCACCAGCGCATACGGTCTCTGTCCGCGAGTAAGATTTAGTATTATAATGCACGTGCAGCTCGAAACTATCCTTCCGTCCTCAACGGCAACTATAATATGATAGTTTATATCAGATAGGATATTATGCCAAACGCCGAGGAGCTCCGGGGTCTTATTCGGGAACGGATCATCATGCAGCTGCATATAAAGCGTCATAAGCCCGTCAAAATCGCTGTCTGTTATCTCTCTTATAATCAAGCCTTACTCCTCCTTCTAGGCATGCGGGAATCGACCCGAGTCGCCTCACGACGATGCCTTTGGGCTCTTTTCGTCCCTTGCTCCTTGGCAGGCGCCAGCCTGCCTGCGTCGCAAGGAACAAAACTATCTCCAAAATCTCTCGCCGTGAGGTGCAAAGCAGTTTTTACGGAGCAGATTTTCGTCAAGACAAGGAAACCGAACGAAGGCATACTTGCGTATGTCGAGCGAGGTTGACGCAGTATTGGCGGAAAGATGCCCGTAAAAACCGACTTGGGTTCGACTCCCGCATGCCTATCCATATATAATGTAATCGCCGTAAAATTCCGCCACGCCATCCTTTACCGTGATAAACGAATCATCATAAAGACCGTATATCCTCGCGAGCGAGGCCGCCTCTTTTATTTCCGCCACATGCTTCTCATCGTTCGGATCATGATGCGGGTCAATATTTATATCGACCAGCCCGATGCCGTAATAAACCGACAGCTCCGGAATAAAGCTGCGCCTTGGCAAAACCACCCGCACAGCCATATTGATAGCGCCGGCACTGACTCCGACAATAAGCGCCTTGCTCTTTTTCAGCGGCTCAGGCAAGCCGTAGCTGTTGATGTTGCGGATCTGCTTTATCGGATGACCTCCGGAAATAAGTATAACGTCCGCCTCGGCGATCTTTTTCTTGGATTCTTCCACGCTGACTCGGCTGTCCACCGTAAATATATCGGAAAATTCAAATCCGGCGTCGGCAAAATTTTTAAGATATTCCTCACGGAAACGGTCGGTCATATCGTGACCGTCGGCAAAATCCGCCGCGATAAAAACAAACCTTTCCGGCGCGTCTGCCAAAAGCTCAAGCTGCTGTTTGAATTGTTCTGTAAAGCCGTTTGTAAAGCCGCTGGTAAGAATATATGACGATTTCTTGTTCATGCTATACCTCCATTATGAAAATTTAGAAGAAAAACAGCAAAATATGTTCTAAAATGTATTATATCACATCGTTCTCCGTATGTCAATCAAATGTGAGAAAAATTTTTAGATTTTACAAAATCCGATAAATTTGTTAAAAACTCATAAAAATGCTTCCGGCCAAAAAATGACCGGAAGCGAAAAATCACTGTTTAACGTATCTTACTTTCTCTTTTTAATGACAAACGAAGCAGTCATTGCGCCTGCTGCGCCCATCATAAGTACGAACAGACCTACAGCCGGAGCGCTGCCGGTTTCAGGATTAGTCTTGTCGGTATCAGCGGGCTTATCGCTGTTGACAGGCTCATCACTGCTTGTGGGCTCATCGCTGGTGGTGGGCTCGTCGCTGGTGGTGGGCTCATCGCTGGTGGTGGGCTCGTCACTGGTGGTAGGCTCATCGCTGGTGGTAGGCTCGTCACTGGTGATAGGCTCGTCACTGGTGATAGGCTCGTCACTGGTGGTAGGAGTATCGGAGGGCACGATTACAGGTATAGCCTGGGTTTCAACTGCATCGCAGCGATTGCAGGTACGCTGTTCTGTGCCTTCTTCGGTTTCAGTAGCTTCCTTAACTACTGTCCACTCACCCCAGTCATGACCGAGAGCGGCGATCTCCTGAGTTTCCTCAGCGTCGCAGCGCTTGCAGATTCTCTTCTGAGAGCCGGCATTCTCGCAGTCAGCGGCCTTTACGGTCTCCCACTCGCCATAATCATGACCGAGAGCGGCGATCTCCTTAGTTTCCTCAGCGTCGCAGCGCTTGCAGGTCCTCTTCTGAGAGCCGGCGGTAACGCAGTCAGCGTCCTTTACGGTCTCCCACTCGCCATAATCATGACCGAGAGCGGCTATTTCCTGAGTCTCCTCGATGCCGCAAGCTTCGCAGGTTCTCTTCTGAGAGCCGGCGGTAACGCAGTCAGCGGCCTTTACGGTCTCCCAAGCGCCGAATTTGTGCTCCTTGCATACAACCTTTGCTGCTGCTTTGGTGGTGTCGGCATACGCCTCTTCGGGCTCATACTTTCCAACCTGAAGAGTATCAGGATCAGCTATGTACGCAATATCCACAAATGATACAGAAACCGCATCTTTCAGATCGCCTAATTTAGCATCGTCTTTAACCTTAAAGGTTATCGTAGCAACGACGCCGTCAGCTTCGTTATTCACTTCTGCCAACGGATCGCTCCATACCAACGGGAACGGATTTGCCAGCTGTCCCGGAGGAGGCGTTACAAATCCTTTCAGTAATTCCGCGTTCACGATATTGTCTCTACCAGCGATAGAAAGAACCGAATCATCGTATCCCACATTAATTCTGAGACCTATGATACCGGGGTTTTTGTCCAGAGAAAGCGAAGCTACTACTTCGTCACCCGGGACCAACGTATCCTTGTCAAAGGACACGCTCATTGCGAACTTAGCGCCGTCTGCGCTGTCAGCCGCACTGGCGACAGCAGAGGTTGCGCAGACAGCTGCGGACAATGCAACTGCGGTCGCCAAAATCGAAGAAATTAATTTCTTCATGGTTTTCAAACTCCTTTTTCTTTTTATTTATTATACCCTTTCGGGGATAATACAACGGTATTTCTCAGACGTTCCATCCTGCGAGACGTCTTACCAGCAATATGCTGTCCACAAGGTCAACTTCTCCTGAGTGATCTATATCGGCCGCTTCAGGTATTATCTTGACATCCCAGCCGGAAAGCCAACGTGACAACGCTATGCTGTCCAGCAAATCTGTCTCTCCGTTACCGTCTGCGTCTCCCGGTACAACATCCTCGGGATCAAAATCGGTTTCTCCCGGCGTGGGGATAGAAGACTGACCCGGAGTAGGATCGGTGCTTTCGCCCGGCGCAGGATCTGTTGAAGCGCCCACCGTATTGTTTGTACCGGGATCCGAGTTTACCTCGTTAGATAAGCCGGTTGTAAACATTGCCGATGCGCTCAGCGTTACTCCGACGGCAAGCACTGATGCGGTTATTATTCCCGCGAGCTTGTCCGCCGTTAATTTCTTTGGTTTCATTTTCCTCTTCCTTTCTTGGCATTAAGAATTTATGTAAATGTCCTCAGACATTCCATCCTGCAAGTCTTCTCGCAAGCGTTATATCGTCGAGCAGGTCGATAGCGCCGCTGCCGTCTACATCGGCTGCTGACTCATCTATCTCAACGTTCCATCCGGCAAGCCAGCGTGCGAGGGTTATCTCGTCCACAAGGTCTACATCGCCGCTCTTGTTAACGTCGCCGATAAGAACATCGGATTTATCATACATTCCTTCAACGGTAAAATCTATTGTAATATTTCCGTCGACAATGACATCTGACGTATCGAAATTAGAAAAGTTGTTCCAAGTGTTCAGCATTTCAAGCACAACGTCATTCCGGGTAAATTCGATTTCATCGGTGTTGAATACATCTTTCTGCATATCGGTCGTTAAATTACCGTTGTCATAACTAAAAACATTATAATACAGTTCAATTTCCTTGCCGCCTATCGTAAACTTATCGATAGTGATTTTAATATCCGGGTACAAGTAACTATCTATATTTGTTGACAATCGAATCAGATTATAACTGCCGCTTAAAATGCCGGACATATTTGCAAGCGCATGGCCGTCTATACTGATACTGTAAGAACCGTTCCCGTCAACATAAACATCGTTAAATGTTCCATCAAGGTTATATATGTCTTTCTCAATTTCCGGGTAAGGACCGACTTCACCGGTTTCATCAAAATAATTCGAGTCATAAACAGCGGTATTTTGCTGAGCTATAGTATCACGGAAAACAAAATTATCATACATCTGGAATGTAATACCCGCACGAGGTATCGGAAGATAATATCTTTTGTTTATAGTCTTTCCGCAAACGGTACAGGTGTTTGTTTTTATGCCCGGTTCATCGATAGTGGGTTGGCTTTTGACCGACCATTCGCCAAAGCTGTGTCCGAGAGCATCGATTATCATAGTATCTTCAAAACCGCAAACTTTACAAGTTCTCTTTTGAATGCCGTCGTTTTCACAATCGACAGCTTTTTCTTCCTTCCATTCGGTAAAATCGTGAGTTTTGCATATCACGTTTATAGCTGCGGCGGAAGTATCGGCAAACGTTTCTTCTATCGGATAAGATCCTAATGTGAACGTACCGTCTAAATATATTACTTCTGCAACAGAAATATCAACGATATTATTTGCTTTTCCGATTTTAGCATCGTCTTTGACCTTAAAGGTTATGTCAGCAATATCACCAGTTTCCTCATGATTATAATCTACTGAAACTGAACTCCACAATAAAACAAACGGATTTTCCAAATAGGGTTCGGTAAAGTGAAAGTCCGTACCGAATAAGCCGCAATCTTCAATTTTGCTGACATCGTCAATAGAAAGAACTGTGTCGTCATATCCTACGCTGATCATAAACCCTACAATACCGGGATTTTTATCTAGAGAAATAGAAACCGTAACCTCATCTCCCTGAGAAACAGTATCCATATCCGTACGCGCGCTGAGCACAAAACCTGCTTCCGACGAGTTATTGTCAATGTCGTCGGCATATACGCTTTGAGACTCAGTTGTACCAGCCGCGGCGGTGATCGGCGATATAGAAATCGCCGTTGCCGCAACTACCGCTGCCATTGCGGCAGCTGATATTCTTAAAAATTTCATGTTCTACTCTCCCTTTTTATTTGTTTTATACATTCCATCCTGCGAGTCTTCTTGCAAGCGTTATATCGTCGAGCAGGTCGATACCGCCGCTGCCGTCTACATCGGCCGCTGACTCATCTATCTCAACATTCCAGCCGGCAAGCCAGCGTGCGAGAGCTATCTCGTCCACAAGGTCTACAGCGCCGCTCTTGTTAACGTCGCCGATAAGGCTGACAACTATAGCGGGAATAATAACTGTCTTTCTGCTGATTTCTTCATGGCAGACAGAGCAGTAAACGACCTCGTCGTAGGAACCGTCAGATTTTTCCGTTGCCGGTATATAATTTTCTACAACAGCATCCGATGGGGTATGGATACCTGTTGCGGGTACGGTAACGGTTTCGCGGCTTATCTCCGCTTTGCATACCGAGCAATAAACAACGTTTTCATACGAACCGGACTTTCCACAAGTCGCGGCTACAGAGTTTTCCTTGACTGCTGCCGACGGAGTATGCTTGCCCGTTGCGGCGATAGACTGAGTTTCTACCTCACCGCATACCGAACAGCTGCGGGTCTGTGTGCCGGCTTCCGCGCAGGTAGCGGCCTTAGTGACCGTCCATGCACCGTAGGTATGATTTCCTGTTGCGGGCACGGTAACGGTCTCGCGGCTTATCTCCGCTTTGCATACCGAGCAATAAACAACGTTTTCATACGAACCGGACTTTCCACAAGTTGCGGCTACAGAGTTTTCCTTGACTGCTGCCGACGGAGTATGCTTGCCCGTTGCAGCGATAGACTGAGTTTCTACCTCACCGCATACCGAACAGCTGCGGGTCTGTGTGCCGGCTTCCGCGCAGGTAGCGGCCTTAGTGACCGTCCATGCACCGTAGGTATGATTTCCTGTTGCGGGCACGGTAACGGTCTCGCGGCTTATCTCCGCTTTGCATACCGAGCAATAAACAACGTTTTCATACGAACCGGACTTTCCACAAGTTGCGGCTACAGAGTTTTCCTTGACTGCTGCCGACGGAGTATGATTGCCCGTTGCAACGATAGACTGAGTTTCTACCTCACCGCATACCGAACAGCTGCGAGTCTGTGTGCCGGCTTCCGCGCAGGTTGCGGCCTTAGTGACCGTCCATGCACCGTAGGTATGATTGCCCGTTGCGGGCACGGTAACGGTCTCGCGGCTTATCTCCGCGCCGCAATCAGAACAATATACTACTTTATCGTAAGAGCCGCTGTCGACACATGTGGGTTCAACAGACTTTTCTATTACTGCATCAGCAGGAGAATGAGTATGCTCAACGGTGTAGTGTATATCGGCTTCAAACAGAAGATCGTTGCCCGAAGACACGTCTACATCATTCCAATCGGATTCCTTACCGTCAAAATACACATCTTTTATTCCCGTACAGCCTGCGAACGCGTCCTTTCCTATACCGCTTACTGTCGGTGAAACATTGACTGAAGTTATTTTGGTATTTCCCTTAAACGCATTATCTGCAATTTTTTCAACATAGTAACCGTTTATCATATTGGGAATATCAAGCGAACCATCAACATTACCTCCAAGGACGGTAAGGCAGGAGCGTGTATATCCGTCAACTTCATATTCTGCAAAGCCGCAGTCGATGTAATTGCCGATATTGTTATACTCGGTGAGAATATTTCCGTTTTTATCATATAACGTTACGGCAACCAGCTTTGCCTTTGTGTTGGCGCTAAGCTCTGTCCATTCAAACGTAGCCATCCCGCGCTCATTTCCGCTGCTGTCGGCTCCGCTGAGCAAGCCTCCTATATCATCGAGCACTAAGGTCGATCTGCCGTAAGCAGCAGCCTTATGAAGCTTGCCGTTAATATCTATACAGCTCAGCTTTGATTGTACGCCTTTGCCATCATAGTCAACTACAGCTTCGATCCTATCGACTTTGCTCCAGAAATCGGAATTCTGCTTGGAAAAATCAACTTCCCATTTTTGGTCAGCATAAGTAAATGTTTTTGGCTCGTCCCCGGTTTCCGCCTCAAAAATCGCATCATGGTCACCGTAAAATATTACAGTACCCGTGAAGTTATTAATACCTTTCAAAATAACGTCAAAGTCTTTAGTATCAAGGTCATATCTGTAGGACATTGTGTAATCTTCGCCATTTGTCAGGTATCTGTTATGATAATAAACGCTGCCGCTTCGGCTGCATGTAGCATGATGCAGATCGGTACGAATAATATCGAAGCTGATATCGATATTGCCCTCGTACATAAGTCCGATAAGCTTAACGCTCAGACTTCCCTTGCCTACTTCAATATTATCGCCGTATGAGGTTATCTCCATATCCGTTCCCTTGATAAGCTTATAACCGTCATCTATGATGAAGAATTCAGGCATGATCTGTTCGCCGGTATATTCCTGCGGCTCAATTTCTACTTTAAGCTTATCCGCGGGGATCTTGCTGAGCGCGCTGAACTTGATATTCCTGCTGTCGGCATATTCCTCGGCATAAGAGCCTTTGTAACCGTAAATAGTCATTCTTGCGGGATATGAGAACGCGTCGTCGGGTATTGTTACCGTGTTCGGATAAATAGTAACATCGGTAAGCTTAGTGTTCTCGGCAAAAGCGCCTGTGCCTATTTCGGTAAGGTTTTTGGGGAGAACTACCTTTTTCAACGCAGGGCACAGCCTGAAGGCGTCGCTGGAGATGACCGACGCTCCGTTACCGAAATCAACGTCGGTAAGAGTTTCGCAGCTATAGAACGCGCTGCCGCCGACGCTCTTCAAGCTGTCCGGCAGAACTACCGTTGTCAAAGCGTCACAGTCGTAAAATGCCGACGAGTCTATTGTTTCAGTGCCCTCCGGGATAACTATTTTAGTCAACGAATCACAATCATTAAACGCTAAATAGTTTATATTCTTTAATGTTGACGGCAGCTTTACCTCGGATAACGCCGTACATTTTGAGAACGCTTCGGCGTCTATATCCGTAACGCCCTCCGGTATAGTTATACTCTTTAATGAGCTGCAATCGGTAAACGAATTGTTGTATATCCTTTCCAGCGATTTTGAAAGAGTTATACTTTCAAGAGAGGTGCAGCCGTTAAAGGCATACTCATACATATATGTCACCGTATCCGGCATAGTCACGGATACTAAGCTCTTACATCCGCTGAAAGAATATTCGCCAAGCTGTGTAATGCCTTTATTCAGCGTCAGTGAAGTCAGAGCGGTACAGCCGCTGAATGTCCTATCTCTGATATATGAAACCGTACCCGGTACAACGGCTTTCTCCAATGACGTACACCCACTAAAAGCATAGCTTCCTATCTCAGTCACGCTGTCAGGTATTTTAACATTATCAAGCAATTCACATGCAAGGAATACACTATCGTCAATTTTAATAACAGAATCCGGAATAGTTACGCTTGCGAGACTATCACATCCTCTAAAAGCACTACTGCATATTTCGGTTACTGTATCAGGTATCGTTATCTTTTCTAAGCTGTCACAATCATAAAATAACCCTCCGACTATCTTT
>CANQKE010000057.1 GCA_947624435.1 uncultured Ruminiclostridium sp. | reverse complement strand
AGCGACCAAGATCTCTCTTAGTCGCTTTGCATAATTTTTCTTTTAAATTTTTGTCTAACTTTTTGGGGTCAGATCATACCGGGGGAGCAAATTTATTAAGTAATATCAAAGCGCCTGAGTTTGTTCTACGGCGTCTGCGGCCTCGACAGCCTCGCCCATTTCCTCCTCGAATACCAGCGGGTCAACGTCCTCCGAAATATCGACGCTTGCGCCCTTTCCCACAGAGGAAACCATATCCTTAAGATTTTCCAGTTCGTTCTTAAAACCGGAGGTGGCAGTCTTTGCCTTGCTGACTATCTGCGCGCCTTTTTCCTTTACCTTAGCGCCTTTTTCCTTGCTTGCGGCAACTATGCTGTTTACGCTGCCGCGCACCTTTTCACTGCCGGTTTTTATCGCACCCGCGCAGTAGACCGACGCGCTGTGCAGCTTTTCCCCGTAATTTTCCTTTACCGCGACTAACGCACCGGGGTTTTTGTCAATATACTTTTTTCCGATGACTACGCCCGCCGACACCGCAGCCAATACACCTAAAGCGATCCACGCTTTGCTCATGATGATCCGTCCTTTCCGGGTGACCCGTAAAAAATCTAATAGGAAAACCTACTTATATAATAATATACCATAAAAACACGCCGTTGTCAAACTACAATTTTTGCCGTCTGACCTCGGCGTGAAAATTTATCGGTCTATGTCGGGATTTACCGCTTCAAGACGGTAAATAGGAAGCTCCTGAGCGGAAAACTTCCGTTCGTATTCGGTGACTATGTTGCCTTCGTAACCGCTGCGGTACAGGTCAAGACTGACGTTTTTCAGCGTAAAACCGCACTGTGAAAAGCTCTCTATGGAAAATTCAAAAAAGTGCATATTGTCGGTTTTCTGATATATCTCGCCGCCCGGCAGCAGTATCCGCTTGTATATCTCAAGAAAACGCGGATGTGTGAGCCTGTGCTTTGCGTAAGAATTTTTCGGGAACGGGCAGCTGAAATTAAGATATATCCGCTCGACCGTTCGGGGCGGGAAAAACTTTTCCAGATACTCCGCGTTTCCCATAAGAAAGCGAAGATTAGGCAGCTGCTTTTCCATAGCAAGCTCCATAGCGGCAACTATCACATTTCGGGACAGCTCCACCGCGATAAAATTCACGTTCGGCTGCCGCTCGGCCGCCTGCACGATGAAAGAGCCCTTGCCGCAGCCTATCTCCAGATGAACCGGAGCGTCATTGCCGAATATCCCGCGCACGTCAAGAGTACGCTGCTGCGTTTCGCCACGCTGCTCCGCCGCTCTGTCAATGAGCCAGCCGAGATTTACCGGCGCGCAGCGCTCCAGACGTTCGTCGAGATATTTTTTTCTCCTCATTCTCACGGCGGTTACCTTATTTTCTCACCGCGGTGAGCATTACATAATAGCCCTTAAAGCTTACCTTATCCACTACCTTGCGGGTATTGATGTCCAGCACGACAATATTTATGCCTCTGCCGTTTATGGAGTAATCTTTGCCGTTTATCACGATTTTGGAGTTAGAACGGGAGCTGAGTATAGACGCCTCATAACCAAGTACGCCGGTATTTATCTCTATAGTATCATGCGACGCCTGCTCAAACGTAACCTTGCCGGACTGTATTATCGCGGCATAGTTATCGGTGCTCTTCATCTGATTGTATGCATTCATTCCGAGCGATTTTATAACGCCGCGTATGCCGCTGTTAAGGCCGCTTACCGCGTCGCCCCTGGTGGAAACTACCGCGATGTAGTTCTTGTTTTCTTTAAGCCTGTAAAGATATTCCATCATATCTTGTTCCGAATGTAACAGCTTATCCTTATCGGCGGGATCTTCCAGCGACAATTCAAGCTCGGTATACGGCGGGAATATACTCTTGTACGGCATTACCCCGTGGAAGCTGCTGCTGGTAGAGCCGCGCACGAACTGATTTACATTCAGCCCGAAATAATTGTACCACAGATTTATTCCCAGTACCACCGTCAGCAGCACCGCATATATGGTGACGGGATGGCGGATAAAATTAAGCACCTTGTTTTGGCTCTTGCGATAAACGTAGTTCTGCGGCTTCCACTGTTCTTCTTCGGATACCGCTTCGCTTTCGTCGTCGTAATATTCCTCGTCGGAATATTCCTCTTCTTCGGGATATTCTTCGTATTCTTCCTCATCGTAATAGCCGTCTTCGGTATCTGAAACAGCCTTGCCGACGTTTTCGGATATCTGCTCGGCTATGCTCTTTGCATTTTCCGATATCTCTTCTTCGGCGGTCTCCGGTTCGGCGATATTTTCCGGCTTATCCTCGGACATTATCTCGGCGAGAATCTTTTCTTCTTCCTCTTTGCGTTCGGCTCTTACCACTTCCGCCTCGCCCATGTTGACCCTTTCGGGATCGGCTATCGATTCATCGGGGATAAACCCGTCAAGACTGCCGCTACGGTTAGCGTACCGATAAGCCGCCAGCCGCTGACGGTAGTAATTTATTATCGACGGGATAAACATTATCATGAAGAGGTACGGATACATCGAAAACCGCTCAATAACAAAGTGCTTGGTACTCATCAGCCAGATTATGAAATTGAATACCGCAAAATTTGTAAACATCGCGGATTTTGCCGGATAGGCTTTCCCGTACCCGGTAAAATGCGCAAACAGCGCCACGCACATTATGACCGTCGGCGTGATGATATATATGGGATTGTACCCGGAGGTGATAAAGCTTAACTGCGTGTACCGCTCGTACTGCGGCAGTATCTTTACCGCAAGGTTTATTATATCCGTAGAGAACAGATATACCAGCAGCGTCAGCACGCCGTACACCGTAAGCGATTTCCAAGTCGGCTTTATCAATACGGCAAGCAGGTACACCGGTATCAGCACCACGACAGTCGAATGGAACAGACACGCAAAGAATATGAACAGCAGCACAAAGAAATGCTTGCGCTGTACGAAAAATTTGTAAGCAAGGAAAATTATCGAAAGCGCGATAGACTGCCTTATAAAGCTGAGCGTGCAGTAGAAGAAGGTCAGCGATATGAACATCACCGTCGACATCCAGATATTGTCGCTGTATCTGAAAATAACATACGCCATCGGCAGCAGTATTATTATCGCATAAATAGTATACAGTATATTCGTATCCTGCGTAAACAGCGAAATAAGCTTGTTGAGTATCACAAAGCCCGGCTCAAAATCAATAGTGAATATCTTGTTCCAAGGCAGCTCGCTTATTACATTGAAATGGTATATATACGAAAAATAGTCGTTGCCAAGCCCGTATCTGAGTATAGAAATATACATCATAGATACGAATATGACCAGCACATAGCAGAATTTTTTTGCGATGGAGGGTTTATGTTCAAGCAATGGATAAGCCAATACCAGAACAAGCGCCATAAGTAAGTAATAAACCATTATGAAATATCCTTTCGTTTGATGCGGTAAAATTTACCGGTTAAAAAAACGACCGCATAACGCGGCATCGGTATAGCGTAAAATATAAAACGGTCCTACAAAATTATGTATCTGCCGTCCGTGACGACCGGTGCAACATCAAGCGTATAATCAACGCCGCACTTCATGCCTCTTTGCGCGAGCACTTCACAAACCGCATTGTACGCGGTCTGCGGCGTATTGTTTTCCTGACTGAGGTGTCCGAGCATTATTCTCGTTGTGCCGCAGGCGGTCAGCTCCCCGCAGAACCTGCTGCAATCCCCGTTTGACAAATGCCCCCTGTCTGACGCTATCCTTTGTTTCGTCGGATAGGGATATCTCGGATTATCCCTTAACATCAGCGGGTCGTAATTTGCTTCGATATATACCGCGCGGCAGCCCTTTAGGTTTTCCCTCACCTCGTCGGTCACTGCTCCGAGGTCGGTGCAGCAGGCTATCCTTTGATCGGAAAATTCCAGCGTGTAGCCCGCGCTTTCCGCGCTGTCATGCGGTGTATGAAAGCATTTCACCCCGACGTCTATCGGAATATCCGAAAGCTCGGAGCTGTCATGCAGAGAATTTTCATTGTAAATGCGTCCGTCTAAGATCAGCTTTTCGGCTGTTCCGGCGGTCGCGTATACCGGAAGATCGGTATTCTTCGTAAGCTGATAAAGTCCTTTTACATGGTCGATATGCTCGTGTGTTATCAGCACCGCACGTATCGCCTCAAACGGTATCCCGCACAGCTCAAGAGAGCTTTTCAGCATTTTATAGCTGCATCCGACGTCGATAAGTATGCCGGCGCTGTTATCGCCCACAAATACGCTGTTTCCCTTGCTTGAACTGCAAAGCGCCGCTATTTTTGACATTACAGCGCCTTTCTCAGCTTGTCGTCGTCGGGATAATACCGCTTTACTATATCCGCGCCGAGATTTCTCAGCTTTATCTCCATATCCTCGTATCCGCGTTCGATATGCTTGATATCCTCTATCTCGGTAATGCCCTGCGCGGCAAGTCCCGCGATTATAAGCGCTGCGCCCGCCCTAAGATCGGACGGCTTTACCGGCGCTCCGGTGAGATGGTCTACTCCCCTCACCACCGCTACTCTGCTGTCAACGGTGATATCCGCGCCCATTCTGCGAAGCTCATCGACGTACTTGAATCTCACGTCGAATATGCTCTCGGTCACCATGCTCGTACCCTCCGCTATCGTAAGCAGCGTGGTCATCTGCGGCTGCATATCGGTCGGAAATCCCGGATGGGGAGAAGTCTTTATATCGGTGCTTTGGTATTTCGAGCGGCCGACTACCCTTATATTATCGCTGTCGTCCGCCACCTCGACATATACGCCTATTTTGCGGAGCTTTGCGGTTATCGGCTCAAGATGCTTGGGTATCACGTTTTTAAGAACGATATCCCCGCCGGTCGCCGCCGCCGCCACCATGAAAGTACCCGCCTCTATCTGGTCGGGTATCACGGAGTATTCCGTGCCGTGCAGCTCTTTTACACCCTTTATCTTGATAACGTCCGTACCTGCGCCCATTATATCCGCGCCCATGGAGTTTAAGAAGTTTGCCACGTCGACTATATGAGGCTCTTTCGCCGCGTTTTCTATTATCGTAAGTCCCTCGGCGCAGGCGCACGCCAGCAGCGCGTTTATCGTGCCGCCGACGGTTACTTTATCAAAATATATCTGTGTACCTATCAGCCTGTCGGCCGTAAGATCAACTATGCCGTGCTGTATGTCCACCTTTGCGCCCAAAGTTTCAAAGCATTTGATATGCTGGTCTATCGGCCTGCTGCCGAGATCGCAGCCACCCGGCATAGGCACTCTCGCGCTGTGAAAGCGTCCGAGCAGCGCGCCGAGAAAATAGCTGCTGCCTCTGGTGGAACGCGCCAGATCATACGGCACCGTGCCGTCCGTTATTTTAGAAGTATCTATCTGAAGTCTGGATCTGCCCAGTCTTTTTATGTCCGCACCCATGTAAGAAAGTATCTGCAAAGCGACCTCTACGTCGCTTATCGAGGGAACGTTGTCTATAATACATACGCCCTTTGATAAAACCGTCGCGGGTATTATCGCGACCGCAGCGTTTTTTGCGCCGCTTATCTGGACCTCGCCCTTAAGCGGGATCCCGCCTTTTATAATAAATTTATCCAAAGTAACACTTCCCAATCATTGTATATCATTACGCCCCGTGCTTTAAGCAAGCCGAAAGAGCAGAATATATGCAGGCGAATTTACAAAATGTAAACATTTCACAAAAATCCATACTGTATAATTATAACACACTCTTATAAAAAATTAAAGGGTTTTTTAGCAAGAATTGTTTTTTCGGCAATTTACACTATATATTGTTATTTTTTTGTGCGTTTTTTATACATAAAGAAAAATCGGTCCTGCCTGCGTGTCAAGCAGACTTTCCCGATAATTCACGACAACCGTGCCATATCAGAATATATTCACCCACGTCAGCGACTGCCTGTCGGAATAATTATCCAGCAGATTCATCGCGGCGGCGCATTCGGGATACACCTCATCGTCCTGATACTGCACATATTCTTCTATACGCGCTAAGGTTATGGTTATCTCAACGTCTATCTCCGGACAGTCCACAAACAGCGTATCCTCCGCAAGCGAGCTCCACATTTCCTTAGCTTTGCGCGCGCACTTAGCCGCCTCGTCATATTCTTTTCCGGTATAGCAGTCCTCCGCGCTTTGCACCAGCTGCTGTATCTCGGCCATTTTCCCCTGCGAAAACAACTTTGAATACACCGACAAGCTCACCAGCGCCGCGACCAGCAATATACAGCCGACCAATCTTTTCACTCAGTATCCCCCTTTTCATGCGTCGGACGGAAGGTCGTACACCTTTCCGCCTGCCTTTTCTTTCATCACTATATGAATACCGTTGTTTTTATCAAAGGTCAGCATAAACACGTCGCTTTGCTTAAGTCCTTTTAAGGAAAGTATCCTTAAAAGTCTTTCCTCTCCGCCATCCCAGCGGGAAAGCACCGGCCGATTTATCTGACCGTCCTTTATAAGAAGATACGGCGGGTCGCTGTTTGGCAGAGTTATATTCATGTCGCCGTTCTGCACGGTGCGGTATTTGCTCTTCTGGTAGAAATTTATCTTGCCGGTGGTCTCTACTATCGCGTACTGTACCTCGGTTATGTCGAATATCATCGCCTCGCGCATCGACTCGTTCAGCTCGTCTATGCTGTAGCGCAGATTTTTCATCACTCGCTGGTCTATCACCCCGTCGGAGATGATTATCTGGGGAGTTCCGGTAAATATCCGCCGCACGCCGGGACTTTTCAGCAAAATATACGAGGTGAACACGTCTAAGCACACTATCATAAATATAGGCACTATCCCGTATATCATGGGCACGGAGGAATCCTCGAGCGACAGCGTCGCTATATTCGATACAAGTATGGTAGTGACCAATTCGCTCGGCTGAAGCTGGGCAAGCTGCTTTTTCCCCATCAGCCTCAGCGCTACCACTATCAGCAGATACAAAACCACCGAGCGTACTATTATGATAAGCATATCACTATATCCTCCCGTTTTATTCCGATGAAGATATTATTTCTTTTCGGGATAAAAAAATACATATAAGGAGATACTAAGGAAAGTAAATTTCAAAACGGAGCGTAATTATGGCTAAAAAACGTTTTTCACAAAAACCTGTCAGCCTGCCGTTCGACCCGAAAACGCCTATATCCGCCGTGCTGAACGAAAGCTGCACGGATATCCGCGCGCTTATGGGCAACAGCTCTGACCTGATAATAAAATACGCCGAGATAAACGGCATTAAAACAGCGGTCATGACCTGCGAGGGCATGACGGATAAAACGGCGCTGGCGGAGCTTATCTACCGCCCGCTCACTCAATGCGCGCCCGCTGATTGCAATAACGGCGGAAAGCTGCTGGACGAGATAGCGTTAAAGCTGCTTTGCGCGGAGGAGCAAAAGCTGACCTTTACCTGTGGGGAGACCGTACAGCTTATTATGTCGGGGTTTGCGGTGATACTTGCGGACGGCTCGGATCATGCGCTGGCGATAGGGATACAGGGTTACGAACACCGCGCGGTGGAAGAACCCAGCTCACATATCAATCTGCGTGCCTCCCGCGAGGGCTTTATAGAACTGGTGCGTACCAATATGTCTATGGTGCGCCGCCGCATGAAATCGCCGTCGCTGGTGATGAATCTTATCAAGACCGGCACCCGCAGCAATACCGATGTCTGCGTCTGCTATCTCAGCGACCGCGCGGACAAAAATATGGTAAACGAAATAACCGACCGGATAAAAGAGCTGCCGTTAAGCACGATACTTTGCAGCGATTATTTACAGGCGTTTTTAGAAAAAAGCGGAGGTACGCTGTTTTCTCAGGTGACGCTGACAGAGCGGCCGGACACCTTCGTTTCAAAGCTGTATGAAGGCAGGGTCGGCATCATCGTGGACGGAACGCCGTTTGCGCTGATAGTGCCGGGGTTGTTCATCGAAAATTTCCATACCATGGACGATTATACCCATCACCCGTACTTTTCGGCGTTCGTTAGGGCGCTGAGATTTATCGCGTTTTTACTGGCGGTGTTTTTGCCGGGACTGTATGTAGCGCTGTGCAATTTCAACCCGGAGTTGTTCCGTACTACGCTGCTGCTGAATATTTATTCCTCTATCCAGACCACCGCCTACCCGGTGCTGGCGGAGTGCCTGATAATGTATATCCTTTATGAAATAATGAGAGAGGCCGGGCTGCGACTGCCGAAAAGCGTAGGGCATGCGGTCAGTATAGTAGGCGGTCTTGTGATAGGCGAGATAACCGTCACCGCCGGACTTATGAGCGCGCCGGTAGTGCTTATAATAGCCGCTACCGGACTATGCTCTTTTGCGGTGCCCGATCTTTATGAAAGCTGCATGATATTACGGCTGATATTCATACTGACCGGCGGATTTTTTGGGCTGTTCGGCATTATAATAGTTACCACGATGATGCTGTTTCGGCTATGCTCGAAAAGCTCTTACGGCGTGCCGTATCTTGCGCCTTTCGCACCGGTGACCTTAAAAAGCATACTGCGCGACAGCTTTTACCGCAGAAGCTGGCGTTCGCTTACCGAATCGGATATCACGGTAAGCGAATTATCCCACGCAAATTCCTCTGACTCCGACAGTGAAAGGGATGACAATACAGATGAATGAGATAAGCTGGAAGCAGCTTGCCGCGCTGTTCGTGGTGACCCGCGCCTCGGCGGAAATGACCGTTATCCCCGGAGAATTGATATTATACGGGCCGGACAGATTCTGGAGCATATTAGCGGCAAAGCTCATAGTTTTTATACTGTTCCTGCCGGCGATATTCATGGCGCTGCGCTTTAAGGGCGAGGGATTTCTCGTTCCGGCTATACGCAGAAATAAAATATTCGGCTCAATACTTGCGATACTGTTCATGCTGTCGCTTACCGCCGTGATACTGGAAACGCTGATAAATCTACAGCTTTATATTTCCGACGTGATATTTGACAATATGCTGTTCATAATCGGGGTGAGCGTTATCTCGATAGCCGCGTATTACGGCGCTCTGAAAGGGTTTTCCGCCATATCGAGATGCAGCATATTCGCGCTGGTGATGTTTGCAGTGCTGATGGTGCTTATCGCGTCCACCGCGTCGGACAAGGCGGATATAAACTATCTGTACCCCTCTTTTATACGCGACGGAGAATACTTTATCCGTTCAATGCTGGCGGAAATAAGCTCCTGCTCGGAAATACTGATATTCGTGGTGTTCTGCGGGCATGTCCGCAGCAAGCCGCACAACGCGGTATTTTTATACCTTGCCGCGGCGCTTGTGCTGCTGGAGGGCTTTACTCTGCTGTACAATCTTATCTTAGGGCCGTACCTTGATCATCTGGAATATCCGCTGTATACGATATCTTCGATGTCGGACGTGGTAATATTCCAAAGACTGGACGGCATAGATTCGGTGGTATGGGTGTTCTGCTGTATAATAAAGCTTGCGCTCTGCCTTTGCGCGGCGCATAATATCTTCACCTCGTTCGGCAGCTCTCCCGACAAGCTGAGACAGAATATCCTTTTGGCGGTATATGCCGTCGTGCTTATCGGAATAGCCTATTTCTTAGGAACAGACAAGGAAAGATACGACACTTTTGAAAGCATGGTGCATACCTCGCTGCATATACTCGTTGCCGGTACACTGATACCTCTTACGGTACTGATAGCGGGGAAAAAACGGGCTTT
>CANQKE010000056.1 GCA_947624435.1 uncultured Ruminiclostridium sp. | reverse complement strand
ATGCCCCCCTTTCGTTAGACTTTTATTTTGGTGTATCTCCATTATACCATATTGTCTAACAAAAGGGGAGCAGTTCATTTTGTCGGAGCTGTTTATTATTTATACGGGTCTTTTAATAAGGTTTCTTTCAGCGAGCAATATTTATCCGCTAAGCATACCAGCCATGCCTCGGGATATTGTGGCACCTGCAAAGGGGTAAGCGGCCACATATGGCAGTATATGATATTTCTCTCGCGCTCGGTGAGATTAAAGAACCGGCAGGCGTTTTTCAATGCGGTGTAAGGGTGGGAAAAGCCGTGCAGTCCGTCCGGGGTGAACGCGTTTTCGTGCCAGTCGTACAGGAAGAAATCATGCAGCAGCGCACCTCTTACCAGCGCCTCTACGTTTATCTTTATATGAAGATGCTTTGCGTAAAGATAGCTGTACAGCGCCACCATAAGGCAATGCTCGTAGCAGGAGACGTTTCCGTGCTGGACAAACCGCCGCATAAGCATTACGCGGTCGTCCTCCAGTAATTCACGCGCGGCAAGTATGAATTTCTTATCGTCTTCGGAAAGCACTATCGTATTATTCATCGTCGTCACCGTCTTTGTCGTTATGTCCTAAATGACGGGAAATAAAATTGATATGCGAGCCGATATTAGCAAGGCGAAAGGTCTTGACTATCTTTTCGGTGTCTATCTGCTTTTTGACCGTGATAAGAAAATCAATGGTCATAAACAGCGGTATGATCACCGCGGCAAAAGAAATGAATTGGTGCGGCAGCTTACTTATTACAAACGCGGTGGCGTCCGAAACGATATAAGTCACAAACAGCCCCATAACTCCCCAGAACAGCGAGGATAACAGCGATATACGGTTTTTGTAGGTGAGCTTTAACATACTGTAATCCCAGAATTGCTTGCCGAAAAAGGTTTCCATAAGCCAGCCGGTAAAGTATTCCAGTATGGTGCAGGATACCAGCGCGACTAAGAATACCAGCACCGGATTATCCCTGAACGGCGCGCAGATGAACAGCAGCAGTATCCCGCCCACGCCGTAGATGGGGATATACGGCCCTTTAAGAAAGCCGCGGTTGATAGGACGCTTGTGATAAAGCGACTCTAACGCGGATTCCTGCATCCAGCCGAGTATACAGTATATCGAAAAAATAAACAGCCAATGTTCTATGCCGAGATGCTCCGTAATTATCCCTCCTATCCGTAAAAACGTCAAATTCTGCACTTGTCAATATTATATAGTATTTGAACGTTGGTGTCAATTGAAAGTTATCAATTCTTAATATTTTGAGAAATTTTTTGTTAATTTTGACTGTGCTATAGCGAAAAAGTCGGTTTTTTTGGTGATTTTTACGCACAAAAAGCAAGACCTTAAAGCCTTGCTTCTTTTGTGTTATTATTTGAAGTAATCTACGCCGCCCTTGAACAGCAATTGATCTTTTTTACCGTCGACGTTTATGCAGGTGCCGTCCGAGATACGCTCGCTGTGTCCCATTTTGCCGAGTACGCGGCCGTCGGGAGAAATTATACCCTCTATCGCGTACATCGAGCTGTTGGGGTTATAAGCAAGCTCCATCGACGGCTTGCCGTCAAGATCGACGTACTGTGTAGCGACCTGTCCGTTTTCGATAAGTCCTTTTATCACCTCGTCGCTTGCGACAAATCTGCCCTCGCCGTGGGAGATAGGTATATTATAGACCTCGCCCACCTTGCAGTGCATGAGCCACGGGGATCTATTCGTGCAGATCTTGGTAAGAGTAAGCTGCGACTGGTGGCGGCCTATGCGGTTATAAGTAAGCGTCGGGCTGTCTGCGGTCATGGGCACTATCTTTCCGTACGGCACAAGTCCGAGCTTTATCAGCGCCTGGAAGCCGTTACAGATACCTATCATCAATCCGTCGCGGGCGTAAAGCAATTCCTCCGCCGCGTCCTTTATGCGCGGATTGCGGAAGAACGCGTTGATAAACTTTGCGGAGCCCTCCGGCTCGTCGCCGCCGCTGAATCCTCCGGGGATAGCTATCATCTGGCATTCGGCTATTTTCTTAGCGAACGCCTCCACGCTTTCCTCCATAGCCGAGGCGGTAAGGTTGCGCACGACGAATATCTCCGCCTCTCCGCCGTATCTTTCAAACGCGGCGGCAGTATCGTATTCGCAGTTAGTTCCGGGGAATACCGGTATAAGCACCTTAGGCTTTGCTATGCCTCGCGGCGCGCGGTCTAAAAGCAGCTCGCAGCCCTTGTCGTACTTTATTTCCTCCGGCGCCGGCTCTTCGGGAAGAGCGTTCTTGAATATCGGCTCCAGCACCTCGTCGTATTTCTTTTCCAGCTTTGAAATATCCAGCTTTACGTCACCGCAGGTTATGGTGTAATCCTCCACCGTTTCGCCTATTTTAAGCGCGCCCTCTATCGGGTGATTTGCCTCTATTACGAACGCGCCGGGGCATTTGCCGAACAGCAGCTCGTCGGAAAGCTCTTCAAGCTGAGCGCCTATCCTGTTGCCCAGCGTCATTTTGAAAACGCCCTCTGCGACGCCGCCCGCGGCTACCGCCCATACAGACAGCGCCTTTTTATCCGCTATAGCCTTTTCAACGACGGCGAATACCTTTTTAACGCTGTCGTAATCCGGCATTCCGTTGTCTTTATATTTCGGCGCGATATAGTAGATACCGCTGTACGGCAGCTTAAATTCCGCCGATATTATATTATCCGTCTTAGCGGTGCAGACCGCAAATGATACCAATGTCGGCGGAACGTCGATATCCTCAAACGTACCGGACATGGAATCCTTTCCGCCTATCGCCGCATTTCCGAGCGCGGTCTGTGCGCCGTATGCGCCGAGCAGAGCCGCGAACGGTTTGCCCCAGCGCTCCGGCTTGCCGTTGGTGCGCTCAAAATACTCCTGGAAGGTAAGACGGCTCTTTTCGCTGCTGCCGCCTGCCGCCACCAGCTTTGCAAGGCTTTCCACCACCGCGAGCGCCGCCCCGTGATACGGCGATTGACGGCTTACAGCGGGATCGAAGCCCCACGCCATCACCGACGCGGTGGTCGTTTTTCCGCCCTTTACCGGCAATTTTGCCGCCATAGCCTGAACAGGGGTCTGCTGAGTCTTTCCGGAATACGGCATAAGCACGGTAGCCGCGCCTATCGTGGAATCGAACCGCTGTACCAGTCCCCTTTGAGAGCATATATTAAGGTCGGTTACCAGCGCCTCCCAGTCGCGGGAGGTATTTTTCCTGCCGGTGCTGTAGGATACAGCCGGAGCGGGGACATATATATCGGTGTGCTTTTCCGCACCGTTGGAATTAAGAAATTCTCTTGAGATATCGCAGATAGTCTTGCCGTTCCATACCATTTTGAGCCTCGGCTCGGCGGTAACGTCCGCCACCTTGGTAGCCTCCAGGTTTTCCGCCTTGGCAAGCGCGATAAATTTATCCGCGTCGTTTTTATCCACCACGACCGCCATTCTCTCCTGAGATTCGGAGATAGCAAGCTCGGTGCCGTCCAGTCCGTCATATTTTTTCGGCACGGCGTTAAGGTCGATAAGCAGCCCGTCGGCAAGCTCGCCGATAGCCACCGAAACACCGCCCGCGCCGAAGTCGTTGCAGCGCTTTATGAGCAGCGTTGCTTCCTTGTTTCTGAACAGGCGCTGAAGCTTTCTCTCCTCCGGCGCGTTGCCCTTTTGTACCTCCGCGCCGCAGGTCTCGAGCGATTCGACGCTGTGGGATTTTGAAGAACCGGTAGCGCCGCCGCAGCCGTCGCGCCCCGTCCTGCCGCCCAGCAGGATAACAACGTCGCCGGGCTGAGGTCTTACTCTTACCACGTTTTCCGCGGGAGCGGCGCCTATCACCGCGCCTATCTCAAGGCGCTTTGCCATATAGCCGGGGTCGTATATCTCGGCGATGTGACCCGTCGCAAGTCCTATCTGGTTGCCGTAGGAGGAATAGCCCTGCGCCGCCGTCACGGTTATCTTGCGGGGCGGGAGCTTTCCGGGTATGGTCTTATTCACCGGAAGCAGCGGGTCCGACGCGCCGGTAACTCTCATCGCCTGATATACATAGGAACGCCCGGAGAGCGGGTCGCGGATAGCACCGCCCAAGCAGGTCGCCGCACCGCCGAACGGCTCTATCTCGGTGGGATGGTTGTGCGTTTCGTTTTTGAACATCAGCAGCCAATCCTCGTCCTTGCCGTCAACGTCCACCGTCACCTTGACCGAGCAGGCGTTTATTTCCTCGCTTTCGTCAAGGTCGGGAAGCAGTCCGTCGGCTTTTAGCTTTCTTGCCGCCGCGGTAGCGATATCCATAAGGCAGACAGGCTTACTGCCCCTGCCCAGCTCCTCGCGGTCGAGCTTATACTGCTTGTAGGTATCCTCTATATAAGGCGCGTCTATCTTTACATCGTCTATTATCGTGCCGAAGGTGGTGTGACGGCAATGATCCGACCAATAGGTGTCTAACATTCTTATCTCAGTAAGGGTGGGAGCGCGCCCCTCTTTTTTGAAATATTCCTGACAGAACGCTATATCCCCCTCGTCCATCGCAAGGGAATAATGCTTTACAAAATCGGCAAGTCCCTGCTCGTCAAGGCCGCAGAAATCCTCCAGTACCGCTACGTCCTTGGGTACGTCGTATTTTACGTCCAGCGTTTCGTACTGCTCAAAGCCGCATTCTCTCGATTCCACCGCATTTATAAGATAGTGCTTTATCCGTGCGAAATCGTCGTCGGACAGCTTTCCGCTCAAAATATACAGCTTGGCGTATTTTACGGTCGGGCGCTCGCCCTGACAGAGCATCTGTATGCACTGTGCGGCGGAATCCGCCCTCTGGTCGAACTGTCCGGGGAGAAATTCCACCGCGAACATTCTTTCATCGTCCTCAAGCTGCGGCAGCGAATAATACACATCGTCCACCGCCGGCTCGGAAAATACCGTCGGGGTAGCCTTTTCAAAGTTCTCCTTTGACAATCCCTCGGCGTCATAGCGGTTTATTATGCGGACGTCCTTTATACCCTTGATCTGAAGCGCAGTCTTCAGATCGGACAGCACCGCTTTCCCCTCTACCGCAAACTGCGGCTTTTTCTCTACATAAATGCGATATACAGACATTTCTGACCGTCCCTTTCTTTTACCGCCCGTCAAAGACAGGCCGTGTTTTCCTGTAAATAAGTATACTATACTTTGAGATAAAAAACAAGCCTTTTATTTACCTTTTGCTCATATCTCGACGCCGACGCAGTGATCTCCGCCGCACGCCAGGGTTATCCTTACCCTTACAAGGTCGTGCTTTTGCGCCTTGCTGCCGTATATCCTCACCGGAACATACTGCGGGATAAGCCCGTTTGCATAATCATTGCTTTCCCGACGCTGTATCAGTACCTCCCGCACATTTCCCACCTGCGAAAGGTAATAATCCGCTTTAAGCTGCGAGATGATCCCGGTCATTATGCGGTATCTCTCGGCGGCGACGTCGGCCGGTATAAAGTCTTTGCGCTTTGCCGCCGCGGTACCCTCTCTCACCGAGTAGGTAAAAACATGTCCGCCGGAAAAGCCTATGCTTTTTACAAATTCGCAGCTTTCTAAAAATTCCTCCTCGGTTTCTCCGGCAAAGCCCACCATTATATCGGTGGTTATCGCGCAGTCCGGAAACGAGGCGCGTATCATATCCACTATTTCGCGGTACTGCTGCGGGGTGTAGCGGCGGTTCATGCGTTTAAGCGTCGCGGCGCTGCCGGACTGGAGCGACAGATGAAAATGCGGGCAGAGCTTTTCCTCCGCCGCAAGCCTTGATATATCCTCCCCGGTAAGAAGCTCAGGCTCTAAAGAAGAAAGCCTCACCCTCTTCACATTCTCGGGCAGACAGGCGGCATGCACCGCGTCCGGCAGCCTAAGCCCTATATCTTTGCCGTAACAGGACATATTTATCCCGACGAGTATGACCTCTTTATGTCCTCTCTCAGACTGAAATTCCGCCTCGGCGGTTATCTCCTTTAGCGGGCGGGAACGCACCGGCCCTCTCGCATACGGGATTATGCAATATGAACAGTATCTGTCGCAGCCGTCCTCTATTTTAATATAAGCGCGGGTCTTGCCCATATCGGCGCTGCCCAGCCGCTCATATGAGCTGCCGGACGGTATATCCGGCACGGTAAGCCTGCGCTCTCCCGACTCGATAAATTCGGCCGCGAGTTTTCCTACCTTTTCCTTGTTCTCGCTGCCTAAAAGAATATCCGCGCCGAGCAAAGCGGCTTTTCCGGGATAGGCCTGCGGATAACAGCCGGCCAGCACCGTCACACAGCAGGGATTATCCCGCTTTATCCTCGCTAAAAGCCGCCTTGCCTTTTTATCGCTGTTTTCGGTCACGCAGCAGGAATTTATCACCGCGATATCCGGACAACAGTCCTCTTCGGCAGGAGTGTACCCCTGATCTTTAAGCGACTTCTCCATTACCGCGCTCTCGTATTGATTGACCTTGCAGCCGAATGTGTATATAGCGTATTTCATAAAATGTTCACCATTTATTTGTGCAGTTTCACTAAACAAGTTTAGTTTCTTTTTCTATTATAATTCTTTTTTACGAATTTTGCAAGTTATTTGAAAAATCGCCAAAAATCGCTTGACATTGAAAACGGAAATTGATATTATGTAGGTGCGATGGGAAAGAACACCGTTCTACCCACCGCAGAGGCAATAAAAACCTGTATACCGAAAGGAGATAAATCAATGACTGAGATCAATATCAAGCTGACGGCCATAAACGATGTTAAGGAATTTGTGAACATTGTAAACGGATATGACTACGACTGCGACATAACTGTCGGCAAATACGTCGTTGACGCAAAATCCATAATGGGACTGTTCAGCCTCGACCTTTCCAAGGAATTAAAGCTCACCGTACACGGCGACGATTCCGAACTGTTTGTTGACAAGATCAAGAAGTTTGTTGTCTGAAAAAGGCAAAAGAAAGTAAAGCATCAAAAGGAGAATGATCATGAAGACTGTAAGCATTGAGATCAATACGATCGACGACGTAAAGAAGTTTGTAAGCACTGTTGCAAAGTGCGATTATGATGTAGACGTGGTAAGCGGCAGATATGCCATCGACGCAAAGTCGATAATGGGTATTTTCTCGCTGGATCTTTCCAAGCCGCTGGAGCTGCGCATCCATTCCGATGAATGTGACGAGCTGCTCGGCGCTATCAAGAACTACATCGTATAATTGAACCATAACACACAAAAACGACCTCGCTGTTCGGCGGGGTCGTTTTTATTTATGAAAGATTGACAATAATACCGAAATATGATATACTTGATTTATATAAATCGCGCGAAAGGCGCACTTTTGTGAAAGGAAGATAGAAATGAAAAGAATAATCGCGGGAATACTTGCGCTGGCGATGATAATTTCCGTTACTGCGTGCGACAGTCAGGGACAAAACTCGAATATCGACGCACAGGAAAGCAACGCGCAGGAAAGCGGCGCGGAAGAGACCTCCGGCGCAGCTGTAGAAGGTGCGATACCGGGACTTACCGGCTCGTTTTCGGAGCATCCGGTCGCTGTAGATGAAGACGGCAAGGTGGATATGGACGTTGCCTTACAGTACGAAACGGACGTAGACGCGCTGATAGAAGAGCTTGAGGCGCAGCCGGTGGACGGCAGCAAGCCTGTTTCCAAAAACGCGAATGAAGAGACCATAGCGCTGTTTAATTTCCTTAAGGAAAATTATGGCAAGAAGATAATAAGCGGGCAGCAAATGTTCGACGACGCGCATTATGAGGATCTGGTATATTATATCGAAACCGGCGATCTTCCCGCTATAAAGGGCTTTGACTTCCTGTTTTCTACCGGAAATCAGCAGTGGAACGACTATCAGATAGATGAAGCTATAAAGTGGCACACTCAGCAAAACGGCATCGTTGCGTTCTGCTGGCACTGGCAGGTACCGATAGACATTAACGACCCCGAGGGCCCCGGCATCGCGTTCTACTCCGAAAATATCAAGAATTTCAGTCTGGCTAACGCGGTAACTCCCGGCACAGAGGAATACAAGATAATAATCCGTGATATAGACACCGTCGCTCTCAAGCTGCAAAAGCTGGAGGCAGCCGGAGTTCCCGTGCTGTGGCGTCCTCTGCACGAAGCGAGCGGATTATGGTTCTGGTGGGGACAGGATCGCGAGGGCTTCAAAAATCAGCTTTATCAGAAATTGTGGTATATGGTCTTTGACCGTTTGGAAAACTATCACAAGCTGACGAATCTTATCTGGGTATGGAACGGTCAGAGCAAGAGCACCGAGGTAAACCCCAACACCTATGATATCGGCGGCATGGATATCTACCCGAACACCGAGGATCACTCTCCGCAGGAAACGCAGTACAACACGCTTACTAAGACGATGAACGAAAATAAAATGGCGGCGATCACCGAATGCGGCTATATTCCCGATCCCGACGAGCTGTTCGCCGAGGACACCAAGGCAAAGTGGCTTTATTACCTGCCTTGGTACGGAGATTTCATCTGCAACGCTACCGAAAGCGGCATGATACTCACCGAGCTTGGTGGCACTCCGTCCGTCAACACAAAGCGTATTTCCTCCGAAATGCTTAAAAAGGTATTCGCCTCGGATAAGGTGATAACCCTCAGCGAGCTGCCGGACTGGTCGGATACCGCAAAGTATATCCCGCAGTATATCAAGTCGTGGCAATTCGACAATCCCGACGTAAAGACGGCCGAATCCAAGCTGACCGCATATTCCGAAGAAAATCCCGAAGAATAAAAGCTTAGCAAAGGAGCAGTCATGGACATAACTATCAAACGCAAACAAAACACCGCAGTTATCTCCACTCGCGGCGCAGAGCTGAAAAGCCTTAAAATAGGCGGACGCGAGCTTATCTGGCAGACCGATAATAAATACTGGGACAAATCCTCTCCGCTGCTTTTCCCGGCAGTCGGAAATGTAAAAAACAACGTTTCAGCTGTCGGCAGCGTATCCTTTGAAATGCCTAAGCACGGAATTATGAGAAGCAGGGAATTTGTCGCAAAGCCGCGCACCAGCAACGCGCTGTTTTACTGCTCTTACCGTCCGTCAGACGGACAATACCCGTATCCCTGCACGGTGGGACTGGCATACAATCTTACCGATACCGCGTTGGAGATAAGCTATTCCGTACAGAATAACGGTGAGCAGACAATGTGGTACTGTATCGGCGCTCACCCCGCGATAGCCTGCGAAGATCTCGACAACTGTTCGATAAAGTTCGACAAGAGAGAAACCGCTTTTACTCCGGTAAAAAACGCCGAGGGGCTGTTTCAGGACGAAAACCGGGTAGAAAGGCTCAACAGGGCGTCCGTGCTGGAGCTCAACTACAGCATGTTCGATAACGACGTTATCTACTTTGACAAGCTGGTTTCCCGCAAGGTGACGTTCAGGGAAAAGAATCATACTCTGGCGGTAATGACATTTGGCGGATTTGAAACGCTGGGGCTTTGGACTCCCGCCGGAAAGCGCGCGCCGTTCTTATGTATAGAGCCGTGGTGCGGCAGCGACGATTACGACACCGACGACGGAAGATTCGACCATAAACGCGGAATACAAAAACTTGATCCGAATGAAAGAAAAAACTATTTTATAAAGATAGAAGCGAAATAAAGCTGATGCACGCCCGAAAGGGCGTGCATTTAACTTTTTAAGTTTTTAGTATACCGGTGCTTAAGAAATACAAGGGATAATCCTTATCCGAATTTATTTTTCTCCGCTGCTCTCCGACAGGACAGCGCATCTGTCACTTGCTCTTTTTCTTTTTTCAATATACCGTTGCATGCGAAATACAAGGGATAATCCTTATCCGAATTTATCCACCTCCGCTGGCCTCTCCGACAGGACACCCAGGGTAGGGGAAAGGCGACCTACGGTTCCTTTCCCCTACCCTCGGTTTCCTTTCGGACTTTTCTTCCTCACCCGACCCCTATCCGTCCCTTTATTCACGTCGCAGGTTTTGCCTATCCGATGCGTTTTATCGGTTTCTGTTACGGTTGATATTCTCCTTTTTTTGCTTTCTATGGAGGGCACTTGATAACTTAGCAATACAGTACGTCGGTCAGGCTGTACAGACTCATTTGGCTGCTTAGCGGAGGCATTATAAAGTTCTTTTATTATCTTGTTATCCTTTTGACCGTGCGTTTTTACCCTTTGATTTCGGAGAAATCAAAACAACTATCCGCGAAGCGGATAGTATGCCCACCCCATTTGTGTGGGGCTCCGCCCCAAGCCCCGATTTTAATTTTGGTTTCTGATATATTCATGTTGGCGGACAGTTTATAAACTCTGTACTTTTTTGAGGCAGAGCCAAAGTCCTTATTAATTGGGCTACCGCCCTTCGAGAGCGAAGCTCTCGGCGACTATCCGCGAAGCGGATAGTATGCCCGCCATTTTTATATAAATCACATTCGCGAATACAAAAATACAGCATATCCACTATGCTGTACAAAATCCTTTGCTGCTTTACATAATCATTCAAAAAGCCTCTCAAAAAACAATGCACGGCCAAATGATCTGACCCCAAAAAGTTAGACAAAAATTTAAAAGAAAAATTATGCAAAGCGACTAAGAGAGATCTTGGTC
>CANQKE010000055.1 GCA_947624435.1 uncultured Ruminiclostridium sp. | reverse complement strand
CGCGGGAAGATACACGGTCTTATCGGGCGAAACGGCAGCGGCAAGACTATGCTTATGAAGTGCATATGCGGCTTTGTTCACCCCACCGCCGGAGAGGTCACGGTAGCGGGTAAGAGGATCGGCAAGGATCGGGATTTTCCCGACAGCATAGGGATAATAATAGAAACGCCGGGATTTATCCCGTACTACAGCGGCTACCGCAATCTAAAGCTGTTAGCCTCGCTT
Source organism: uncultured Ruminiclostridium sp. (assembly GCA_947624435.1). Classification (GTDB taxonomy): domain Bacteria; phylum Bacillota; class Clostridia; order Oscillospirales; family Ruminococcaceae; genus Ruminiclostridium_E. The sequence continues at coordinate 10,702 of CANQKE010000055.1, read as the reverse complement.
AATAATAAGATAGGCGAGGAGCAGATAAAGCAGAGTATGGTGCGGGTGGGACTTGACCCTCAGTTAAAGTTACCGGTGCGCAAATACTCGCTCGGCATGCGGCAGCGGTTAGGGTTAGCTCAGGCGATAATGGAGGATCCCGACCTGCTGGTGTTGGACGAGCCGATGAACGGGCTTGATAAAGAGGGCGTTGCGGATATGAGGCAGTACCTGCTTAGCCTTAAGGAGCAGGGGAAAACTATCCTTATCGCCTCGCACACCGCGGAGGATATCGACGTGCTGTGCGATACGGTGAATGAGATGGATAAAGGGGTCATGAGTAATATAAAGTGAGGGCGGATGATCTATTTATGTCACACTTACAAAAAGGGGCGATATTATGTTTTTGCTCAACGTTGAATTGTGCTTTGAGCTACAGTTGCACACTTTAAGCGTAATATAGAAAGGAGCCTTTGTGTCACTCGGAGTTAAAGAACGTGTAAGATAATTTGCAAATAAAGTATGCAGTTGCAAATGAGCCAAACGGTTCATTAACATCGATATTTATGTAAATAGCGTAGAATCGGTTCGCGCTTGAAGGTAATGTAATCTGAAAGCCTTGATAGGAGTAACCGGAGAGCAAGATATTCTAAATCTCTCACTAACAGAAATAAAATTTGACTTATACTCCAAAAAAGAACCGGCGATAGCGTTTATTTTAATCTCAACGTGCCATATTCAATAAGTTTGTTGATATAAAAACCTACGTGTAGGATTTAACCGTTGCAGCGAAGACTCGGTTTGCCGAGCTATCGTTTGTACACACATCATAATTAAACCCATCATATATTTTGTAGCATACTTTCGTATGTTTTATAGACTGATTTTTTTGGGGGTGAAAGAATGGACGCACATAAACAATTGTTAATCGCAAACGGAGAAGATAAAACAGATTCTGTTGAGTCATATCGTTTTGAGAGTGGGAAATGTCGAATCAAATATTATAATTTTAGTAAAATTTATAGTTATAACGCAAGTAATATTCAAATTCTTAATCTTCAGAGAAAAATCGACCCACAAAGTACAATTGTAGTTGTGAAAGGCAGACAAATTGTTGGGATCAAAGAAATTCTTGATTTCGGAAAATTTTACCGTATTGTTAAAAAAGATAAAAGGGATATATCGTATCGCCACAATGAAATTCAGCTTATAAATAATTGCTTAAGTGACAAAAGAGTCGGTAATCTTTTTGATTATTTCAGAGAAACGGCTGCAACAGTCAGCCTTATAACAGACAAAGGGATCAATATTTTAAATCGGCAGTATCAAAAGGTCACTTCTGTCCGGGATGATACTGTGTTGGCAAGTTATTTGGATACGACGAAAGAAGCTCAACCTCGTAAACCACAATCTTTACTGATTTATCCATTTGGACTAAATCAAAGCCAGAAACAGGCGGTGGAAAACGCTTTCTCTTCACAGATAAGTATTATTCAAGGTCCTCCCGGGACAGGTAAGACACAAACGATCCTGAATATTATTGCAAATGCAGTTTTGAACAATAAAACTGTGGCTGTCGTTTCCAATAATAATTCGGCAACTTTGAATGTGGCTGAGAAGTTGGAGAAAAATGGATTATCGTTTATAGCGGCGTTTCTTGGCAGTTCGGAAAATAAAAAGCGTTTTTTGGCCGGGCAATGTAGTCAATACCCTGACATTAGCAAATGGGTGTTAGAGCCTGAATCGGAAAGAGAACTTTCGGAAGCTGTGGGGTACTTATCAGCAGAACTAAATGAGATGCTGAACAGAAAAAACCGTATTGCTGAAATCAAACAGGAATTACTGGAATTGCAGCCGGAACAATATTATTTTAATGAGTACTATTCTGCCTTTGAAGGGATTCCAGAAAGCGAAGTAACAGGACTGTCGTCCCAAAAAATTCTATCTTTATGGTTGGAGTATGAGCGGCATTTTGAAGAAGAAAACAAACTGGGATTGTTAAAAAAACTATACATCATCTTTCAGTTTAACCGTTTTGCATTAAATCTTTTTGACCGCTTGCCGGAATTAGTGATACCATATTTACAAAACCAGTTCTACATTACTAAAAAAGCTGAACTTTATGCGGAACAAGAGATACTGGAAAGAGAACTGGCCAATTATTCTTTTGACGCCAAAATGGAGGAGCTATCCCAAAAATCACTGAAATTGTTTAGAGCTAAGTTGGCAAAACGCTATCCTTGGCATAGCGGTCGTCAGAGATTTGAAATGAACGACTTACGGGGTAATTCCGAGGTCTTTAACCAAGAGTATCCTGTTATATTGAGTACTACATATTCTATCAAAGAAACTCTAAGTGTTGAGCATATTTATGATTATCTTATTATAGATGAAGCAACCCAGGTCGATTTGGCAACAGGTGTTTTGGCTTTTTCATGCGCCAAAAATATTGTTATTGTAGGAGATTTAAAGCAACTACCAAATATTCCAAATAATAAAAAAACTCAGATTTTAGAAGAAATTTGGAACAAATATTCTTTTGATGAAATATACAATTTCACAAAGCAAAGCTTGTTATCCTCAGCAATAGCAAGATGGAACCGTGTTCCCTCTGTCATGCTGCGGGAACACTACCGCTGCCATCCTAAAATAATAGGATTTTGCAACCAAAAGTTTTATCAAAATCAGCTAATTATTATGACGAAGGATCACGGCGAGGAAAACGTGCTTACCACCGTATCCGGCGCAAAGGCGATAGGGCTGCACAACGCGGCTTATACTGATATTATCGCAAAGGACGGAATAGACGCGGGGCCGCTCACCGGCGCGGGCTTTACCAAAACCGGACTTGCTCAGATACACACGGCGATGATCGCGTCCGTCGCCGCAAAATACGGAGGAATGGCGCTTATCATAATTATTATGTCCCTGCTCGGCTTTGCGGCGTACTTTAACGGCATAGGGGTAAAGATACGTCAGCGCGCTTACGAAATATCGGTATTAAGGGCGGTAGGCGCGCCTATATCAAGGCTGAGGCTGAGACTGCTTATAGATAATATCAAGCTGCCGATAATAGCGGGCGTGCTCTCTGTCATATCGGTAAAGGGCGTTCAAATGCTGATGGCGCACGTGTATTATCTCCATTCGCAGACTTTTGATATGCTGAACGACCCCTCCACCGACAGAGCTTTGAAAGAATCGCTGCGCACGCAGCTTACAGAGATAAGCGACCGATATTTTCTTGACCGAGTTATGTGGGTAGTACCCGCCGAACGGATAACGCTTATCATAGTCGGGATAATGTGAGCGGTAACGATACTTCTGACTGTGCTTGCACTTAGAAAATTCAAAAAGAACATAGCCGAGGATATAAACTCAGGGAGGGAAAGGCAATGATCAAAGTTACAGACCTTAACAAGACCTACGACAAGGGCGACGGCAGCGTCAAACCGCTTAAAAGCATAAATCTTACCGTAAATGACGGCGAGCTTACCGCGCTTATCGGCAAAAGCGGCAGCGGCAAAACTACCTTGCTTAACCTGCTCGGAGGGCTGGACGAGGCGGACAGTGGAAGTATTATGTACGGCGATACCGATATAACTAAGCTAAAGGACAGCCCGCTTGCGGATTTTCGGCTTAACAACATCGGCTTTGTGTTCCAGTTCTTTGACCTTTTGCCCGAGCTTACCGCCGAGGATAATATCCTTTTGCCCGCAAAGCTCGCTAAAAAGAAAGCGAAAAGGTTTGCAGAGATAACCGACAGGCTCGGCATATCGGATAGGTTGCGGCATTATCCGTCCGAGCTTTCGGGCGGACAGCAGCAGCGCGCGGCGATAGCAAGGGCGCTGATAAACGACCCCGACGTGCTGCTTTGCGACGAGCCTACCGGCAACCTTGACGCAAGGTCGGGCGAGGAGGTCATGCGGCTTTTGACCGAGCTTAACCGCGAATACGGCAAGACGGTTATTATAGTCACCCACGACGCGGATATCGCCGCTCAATGCGGACGAATTATCGAGATAGCGGACGGGGAGATATCATAATAAAATATTTTCAAATTCACTGTCCCAAATTGAGCATAAAAAGGATTATATATAATGGATAGGTGTTTTTCTTTAATAAACAAGGAGGCAAAATATGGAGCTTTCAATTTCAAACCTTACAAAGTCCTATCGGCACAAAAAAGCCCTCGACGGGTTTTCGCTGACGCTCGGCGAGGGGGTGTACGGCATACTCGGTCCTAACGGCGCGGGTAAGTCCACCCTCATAAATTCTCTTACCGGGATAATAAAGCCGGACAGCGGCAGCATCTCGTTTAGCGGCAAGAGCGGCGGCGATTATCTTTCGCACCTCGGCTTTTTGCCGCAAAATCAGGATTTTTATCACAACTTTACCGCGCGCGAGCTTATACTGTATATGATGAAGCTTAAAGATTTCAAATGCCCCGACCCAAAAGGCTATGCCGACGAAATACTGAAAAAGGTCAATCTCTACGACGACCGCAACAAGAAAATAGGCGCGCATTCGGGCGGAATGAAACAGCGGCTCGGTATCGCTCAGGCTATCATAGGAGAACCCGAGGTGCTGATATTTGACGAGCCTACCGCGGGACTTGACCCTAAGGAGCGCATTCGCTTTCGCAACGTTATCTCTTCTCTTGCAAACGATAAGATAGTTATTTTAGCGACCCATATCGTCACCGATATAGCCTTTATCGCCAAGACGGTGGTGCTTATGGATAAGGGTAAGATAATCCGCACGGGGACGCAGGGAGAGCTTTGTGCCGAGCTTTACGACAAGGTGTGGGAGCTTGACACCGATTATGATACCGTTATGCGCCTTATGAAAGAAAGCCGCGTCAGCAATGTGTTAGGGATAGACGACTATTACCGCGTAAGAGTGATAGACGACAGCAGACCCGACGACGCGGTAAACGTACAGCCAAACCTTGAAGATGTCTGCATCTTCCATTTCGGGGAGATGTGATATGATACTTTACGAGCTGAAAAAATACATACTTAAACCCTCGGTATTTGTCTGCTTAATAATATTTGCCGTTGTGAACTTTGTAAAATTTTTCGAGCTGTACTACAATTTCGGAGGAGGAAGAGGTCAGCTTGCGGATAACAGCGCCGGTGCGGGCGTTGTCGAGCTGTATGAAAAATACGGCGGGATTATCACCGATGAAAAGATAGCGGGGCTGAAAGCCGACCTTGACTTTGCCGAAAAGAGCTTTGCAGAAAACGGCGTTACCGAGGAAGCAAGCGACAAGTTTTACACCGGATACGCTTACGCCGACAAAAACGAGATAAGCGATATCATCAAAAAATACCAAAGTGCGATACTTTATGAAAACACCGCGAACGAACTATCGCAAAAGGCGGACGAAAACGCGAGATTTTTCGCGGGCAGGAATGATTATGAACAGCGCAAAAACGAGCTTATCCGCGACACTTTCAGCGGGCGGTATATCGGACAATGCGTGAGAAGCAACGGGTGGGAAACGCTGTTTGACTTTAAGTTTTCCGCTATACTCACCATGCTGCTTATCGCGCTTATGCTCTCCCCGATATTTGCGGGAGAACGCGCGGACGGCTTTGACCGACTTATAATATCGTCGGGAAAGCGCGGCGCGGCGATACGCTCAAAGCTGCTCACGGCGGGGATCGTCGCGTTTACGGTCACGCTGATATTCTTTATTTTAGATGTGAGCTATACCTTTACGGTGTACGGGCTCAGCTGCTTTGACGCGCCGCTTTATGCGATATATCCTAACGCCCCGCTAAACGTCACTTTGCTCGGAGCGTTGGCAGCGGCGTTTTTTATGAGGCTTGCGGCTATGCTGTTTATGGCGGCGTGTGTTGTGCTTATCTCCTCGTTTTGCAAAAACACCGGCGCGGCGCTTATCATATCGGTGCTGTTCGGCGCGGCGCTTATCGTGCTGACCGAGCTTTTGCCGAGCGCGTTCAACCCGTTAGAGCTTGTATATTCGAGCGAGTTTTTCTCAAATTTTGATACGGTAAATCTTTTCGGCTTGCCGTGCTTACAGCTGTTTGCCTCGATAGGCTTTACGCTGCTGCTTACCTTAGCCGCGGGAGCGGTTACGGCGATAAGGGGGCTTAGATAATGGTACTTTCAGAGCTTAAAAAGCTGTTTATAAAGCAGCACGTTTTGCTTTTGATAATAATTATTTCGATAGTAAAGGTGATCACCTCGCTTAATATGTTTGCTCCCGATTATAACGGGCTTTCTCCCGAACAGCAGAAAAAATATCTCGCATATATAGACGAGCTCGGCGGAAAGCTCGACGAAAGCAAGGAGGAAAAAATCGTCCTGCTTTACGCCGAATATCAGTCCGCCGCCGAAATGTTAAAGCAAGTGCATGATAAATACGTCGCGGGCGAATATGCCACCTCGGAGGAATATTTTGCCGCTATGCGGGAAATACCCGAGATAGCGGAGGACGCCGAGGCTATAGAAAAGCTGTACGCAGCTTATGAAAAGATAAGCGAAAACGAAAGCGGTATGCTGCTCGCCTCGGACGCGCCGATAATGTCGGTCGGCATGGAGTACCCGCTTATGCTGCTTATCTGCTACATATCCGCCGCCGCGTTCTACTACGAGCGCAAAATGGATCCGCTGTCGCTGACATCCGTAAAGGGCAGATCCGCCTGCGCGGGAAGATTGTTCTCGCTGTTTTGCGCGGTGGGGCTTGCCTGTGTGATATTCTTTATAACGGAATTTTGCGCGTTGTGCGCCGAGATAGGCACAGACAGCCTTTTCGCCTCGGTGACCAGCCTTGAGAGCTTTGGCAGGTCAAATTACCCCGATATGAACATACTCACCTGCTTTTGCCTAACACATCTGCTTAAATTTATCGGCTGTCTGCTGACTGCGGCGACCGGCGCGGTAATAATGAGGGCGGGAAAGAATTTCGCGGCGGCGATATTTACCCCCGCGGCGATACACTTTGTATGGGCGTACCTCTTTTCAAAAAAGGATATCGAGTTCTATTCCCCCTATTCGCTTATGCAGGGCGGGGTGTTCTTTCAAGGCGACGCTGAATACCGCACCCATCTTGCTATTCCGTCAGGGCAGACTATAGCGCTCGCCGCAGTGTCGATAGTGCTTATCACGATAGCGTGCATATATCTTACAAATTCATACAAAAACCGCCGTATGCGTATCGGCGGCGCGGCGATAATTACTGCGGCTGTTATGCTGCTCGGCGGCTGTTCGGCAGCTTCAGGCGGCGATGAATATGCAAATATCGCCTATGATGAAGCCTACGGCGGCGGGTATTATTTTAAGTGCCAAGACATATTAGCCGACGCGCCCGTGTCAGACAGCTTCAGTGCTACGAATGAAGACGATAAATATATTATCGGCACTAAAATAGAGCAGTACGACGAATTCGGGAAAATCGTCTGCGATCAGATAAACCGCGAGTTGTTTACCGACGGCGGCAGCATACAGGATATATCGGTCTGCGGCGGGTATCTTTATTATCTTTTCGACGACGGCAATGGCAGCAAGATAGGCAGGATAAGTCTTGACGATTATTCCGACGACGTAATTTATTCGGGTGGGTACTATCCCGATTTGACGGCTTATTTTGATTTGTTTTTGAGCTATGAATCAAGCGACGATATGCCGCCCGAGCCGAATAACTTTATTGCGGCTGAAAGCGGGGTGATCTTCCACACCTCTGATGAAAACGGCGAGGCGCTTTACAGCTTAGACCCGTCAAGCGGCAGGATCTCTTATCTGCTTGAGGATATAATGATACCGGCTTACGCGTTAGCGGGCGGAAAGCTGTACTATATAAATTCCGACGGACATCTTACGTTATTTTCCGACAATAAAAAGACTAACGTGTGCGACGGTCAGTATAAGGCTATGTGTGCGTATGGCGGAAAGCTGTATCTTGCGGGCGGTCAGGGTTTGTTCTGCTATGAGATAAACAGCGGCACGCTCGAAAAAATATCGGATATTACCGAGATCGTCGACCTCAGGATAGCAAACGATGTGCTTAAATATAAAATTTACGGCACGTCGCAGTGGGAAGAAGTTAAGCATACGTGAACCGAACCCAAGTCGGTTTTTACGGGCATATTTCCGCCAATACTGCGTCAACCTCGCTCGACATACGCAAGTATGCCTTCGTTCGGTTTCCTTGTCTTGACAAAAATCTGCTCCGTAAAAACTGCTTTGCACCTCACGGCGAGAGATTTTGGAGATAGTTTTGTTCCTTGCGACGCAGGCAGGCTGGCGCCTGTCAAGTGAGCATAAAAATAGCACAAAAGAATCGTCGTGAGGCGGCTCGGATTCGATTCCCGCATGCCTAAGCAATAAAAAATAAGGAGGATAATTATGAAAATCAAAAGAATTATAGCTATGTTAGCAGCGGCGGCGCTATGTCTTACGGCTTGCTCGGACACTAGGGTGACCTCCGGCGCGGCAAGCGACCCGTTTGCGGACGAAAGCGCAGCTTCGTCGGAAGGAACCGAACTCAGCGACGAAGATTATGAGGAGCTGTTTGGGAAATATCAATCGGGCATTGCGGATTTTAGCGACAGGAGCTTTGAATACAAGGACGGCGTGATAGAAAAGTCATTCACCGCCAGAACCAAAGACAACGAATACGATGTAGAATACGGCTATATGGCTTATATAAACGGCGTACCGCAGAAAATAAGCCTAAACGGCGGCGAGCCGCAGGAAATGGTGAGCGTCACCCTGCCGCCCAATACCGAGCAGAAAATAACGCTTGACATTAAGCCTGCGCTTACCGAGGATATAAAAAGCGAAAAAGAATTGCAAGTGAAATTTTTGAGCATATTTAATCCGTCCTACAAGCCGCAGGGGCAGTATGTGGGCTTCGGTAACGCCCATAACGGCACAGCTGACGGCAAACAAATCATACAGCCCGACGGCTCGGAGGAGAGCTTTACGGATATAAAAACGACTACCGAATACGAATCGGTCGCTATTACCAAAGAGGTAAAGAAAAAGTATTCGCTGGGTGATGTGAACGCGAGCGGCTATATCATGATAAGCGGGGATTATTTACCGCTTAAATCGGGAGAAAGCTCCGCCAAAGCCGAAATACTTATGCTCGGCAATACGGCTAACGCCTATCGGGTATTTTTGTACAAAAATCACGAGCGGATACAAATAAACGGCTGTGACTGCGCCGAAATGAAGGTAGAAAACGGCAAGCTCGGTATACTCAGCGTCGAGATACCCGACGTACAAAACCGCGATATCCTTTATGCTGTGGCAATACCCATAGACGACGCGGAAAATGCCATCAATCTTTGCAAAGCCGGCAGCACCCTGATACTCAGCGAGGACGATCCGAGCTATAATTTAGTTCAGGAGACCGACGAAACAGAGTCTGTACCGAGCACGGAAACTTCCGACGAGCCGGAAGAAGAAGAGGAGGAAGAGGAAGAAACCGGCGGCAGCATTTACGATTACGGTATCATAGGCTACATAGACAAGGAGCAAAAGCACCTGCTGATGCAAAGGCGGCTCCCCACGGACGGCGGTCCATCGATGTATGAATTTGCGGTATACGACACCGACAGCAAAAAGATAACAAGCACCCTCGAAAACGACTATGACGACTACTGCTATTATGATGATTATATATCAATATCCTCGTTCAACGATCCCCAATCAGAAACCACATTCGCTTTATACGATTCATCATTAAATAAAATAAAGATGATCGAGGGAGATGTATGGGAGCTTCCACTATACCTTGACGACGAGGATATATTTATCGGCATGTACCGTGAAAAGACCGCCGACAAAGAAAGCGTTTTTAAGTTGGCAAGATACGACAAGGACGGTAAGCTGATAGATTTTATCAAAGACTGCGATACGTACGTTCCGGCGAGCATTGTAGCGGTAAACGATAAGCTGATATGTGAGTCGCAGCACAGCGAATACGGCAAAGGCGAATTTGTCGAAGTAATGAATTATGACGGCAGCGATTACCGAAGATGGCAGATATTTGACAGCACCGAATATCATTACGTCGGACAACTCGGGAAATATATCTACTTTTTGCCGAACCTGATAAAAAACCCCAAGGACGGCCCCGGAAAGGTGTATTTTTACGATACCGAGAAAGATGATCTGATTTATGTGGATACCGTGACAGAAGAAGAGGCGGGAAGTTCCTCGGTCACTCCCGACGGGAAGTATCTTGTCACCTGTTATGTGGAGGAAAAGGATAGAATAGCTCAGCAGGAATTTGTACGTTTTTACGATATTGAAAAGAATGAGCTTGTTTACACCTACAACAGAGGAAAAGACAAGATAGAGTTTGGACTTGCCGGAATAACGGCGTATTTTGACGGCGTATGGGTGTATTCCCGCGACGGAAATTATTTTCTGAAATATGAGGATCTCGGGCTTTATTAAATCGCAATTGCCGGCAAAGGCAGCTATTTCCTAAAAGTCGGGTTTGATTACGAAATCGTCAGTCCTACAGGTTTGAAAACCCTCTGCGAATATGATATAATTAACATTGGATAAGATACTTATGCTATTCCGGAATGGCATAAGTATCTTAACATATTCGTACAAAAATAAAAGGAGAAGAAGTCTGAAAAAATAAATTTTTCAGACTGCAACCTGTCGAAAAAGCCAAGCAAATGCTTGGCTTTTTCGAATAAATATGGTATAATAAAAAGGGCGGTGATGAAAT
>CANQKE010000054.1 GCA_947624435.1 uncultured Ruminiclostridium sp. | reverse complement strand
CCGGCGATCAGTATAGGCGTCGCGGCAAGCATGCTGTACGGAAATACCATGCTCACCGCCTGGATGAACATTTTCGGCATCGCCGTATAAAAAACTATATTCAGCCATTCGGGATAAAACCCGAATGGCTTTTTTTGTTAAGTTGCAGAAACGGAGAAATCTCTTATTCTGTATAATATCACGATACCGTTATCTGTAGGAGTGTCTTTTAAGCCTGCGTTGCTTTCGGGAAGCAGGCTACTGGTAACGACGTTTTCGTTGTACAGCGAGTTTATCACATTGAACATCTGATAACGCGGGCTTATTACCGGCTCGTCATTTTCGTCATACGGAACAACGCCGATCTTGCACCACGTCTTGGAGTCTCCGCCGCCTGTCTTTACGGTTTCAAAGGTGTATTTGAAATTCATGCCCTCGTAATAATCATCGACAAACAGTCTCCACTTATCTTTCTGCGCCAGTCTTTCTTCGTATTCATCAACCGAGGAAATAGCGCCGAGGTCATATATACGGCTGCCCTCTCCGCTGTTCATTATAACCATTGCATACAGCACCTGCGGAACGCTCTTGCTCGATATATCGACAAGGTGCGCATTAACTCTAAAGGACGAGCTGTCTACATCTGTTTCGTCCAGTACCAGATTTCCGCTTGCGTCTACCGGAAATACTCCTATATTGTAGGTAGAACAGGTCGACATTCTGTCAAAAAGATAAGTGCTTATCGTATCGGTCGCACCGTCTACGTTTACGTTGCCTTTAAGACCGTTTATAATACCGCTGACCGAGTTGAACAACATCATTGCCGCCGCGCAAAGCAACGCGGTGACAGCCATGGCGATTATCATTTCAACGAGAGTAAAGCCCTTTTTCTTAAACAGCTTTTTCATGCCGGTTACCGACTCTCCTTTCAGATTTTTTCTTTGCCGTGTTGCCGTCATCTCTTGTTATACAGCCCCGGAGTTTCCGAGTCGTGCAGCGTAACGTATTTGTCGGGCAGGGTGCTGTCCTTTTCAATAAAGTAATTAGCAAAGGACTTATATACATTGTTGTACGAGTCTATAGGCATTCTTGCTGTAAAAGAAACCTTGTAAGAGGTTTCCTTGTCGGACAATTTGTTGTCGCTGATCCTTACAGTCCGACCAAGGACGTATATCTTTGCCTTGCCGTCGGTATTCGCGGATACGATCTTTGAGCCTGTAGGCAAAGCGACCTTAATGGACTGTGCAAACGACCGGCTGAGCAACTGATCCGGTGTAAGAATTTCCACCGTCAGCGCAACGTCGACCTCTGTTCCGTCTGCATTCGGGGTAGCGGAATCCTCTGTGACCGTTACGCCCTGTATCGCAGAGGTGCCGTATACATGACATTCGCTGCTTGCCATCATGCTTTGTCCGTCGGACGGCTTGCTGCTGCCGCCTCCGTCGCCTTCCTCCCACTCAGCGCCGCCGCTGCCTGAAGCGAGCGGTATTTCAGCGGTCATAGTGTCCAGTTCCATACGCTCGTCGGTATCGTTGATGTTGCTGATTATGCTGATATTGTTCACGGAAAGAGAACCGCCGAGAAAGTCCAGCATAAGGTCGAAAGTACCTCTGTCGGTAATGTCGGTGTCATTCATCTTTACCAAGGATTCTATCTGCTTATCAAGGTCCTTATCCACTCTGTCATTGCGTGCATACAGCTTTATGCAAAGTGCAAGCATCTGCATTACGATAGCTGCCATTATCGCAAATATCGCTATCGCTACCATACACTCTACGAGTGTAAAGCCTTTTTTGGAGCGTAAGCGTTTTGTCGTTTTCATTGCTGTACCCCCCCTATTAATTGTAACCCATGCGCTTCCATGCGCGGTTGGTCGTTTTTATCTGGCTGGAGTCCGCTTTATTGTTGTTGGTCTGCGCTAGAAGATGACTCATAAGGTCGCGGCGTGCCTGCTCGCGTTCCTCTATCTTTTTATCCTTTTCCGGGTCGGTGTCCTGTATCGGGTCAACGCCGTTCTCTATCGGATAAGTATCGTGCATGATATCATAGTAGTCATAAGGCAGAGTACATATATACACACCGCTGGCCTGTATTGCATAGTCACCCACGATAAGACCGCCGAGTATTCCGGGGTTGTCGTTGCCGTTGTTAGCGTTTAATCTCTGATACGGCGCATAGATAAATCCGCCGGTGAACGCGCCGCCCGAGGTTATATCGAACTCGCCGTTCTTCTGGGAATCCACTATGAATACGTTGTTATGTATATAATACGGTGTGCCGCCGTTGAAGTTTGCCGGATCAGAGAATACGTCTATGACCTCATCGACATACAAATAATCTTCATTAAGCAGCGGTACGAGATTAGCGTCGGAACCTGCTGTAGCCATACCGCGCGGGAAGCCTTGATCGTCGGCGAACCTCTTTTCAAGGGTGGTTATACGCGTCTTTAACTTTGCTACCGCCTGATCTATGGTATCATTGATCGTTATCTCATCTCCAAGATCGTTATGCGTAGCCGTGTATGCTCCGATATGTCCTACAAAGGACTGACCGGGAGTTACATACTCGCAGCCCTCCGGCACTACGAATACCACGCAGCCTTTTCCCTTGATCAAAACCTGATAAGGCGTGCTGCCGGTGTCGCTGTTAAAGCAAGCCCAGTTGAAGCAGTTAAATTCGGCTCTTCTTGACTCAGACGCGTCAAAGCTGTTGTTGCCGCTTGCGTCTTTAGTCAATACGCAGTTAGGATTAAGGCGGATATAGAGATTTGAATAGCCGTCCGTCGCTTTGGAATTTGCCGTGTCTATTATAAGACCGCGATCCCAGCCGCCCAGCATATCGATGTTCTCAAGTATCATGACCTTGTTGTCCTCGGAAGGCGCGCTCATTGAAGAACCGGGAACTACAGGCATTTTAGCGCCGTCAGTCTCCGCCGAGATAGTCATGACCTTATGGTCGTCCTCATGTACCCAGCCCTCGGTAATCATGTACTTATGGTTGATATTTATCTTAGCGTCTTCGGTAAGCGGGTTGTTCTTATTTCCGCCGTCGTGGAACACGTCTTCAAGCGCCCATTCGGAGTATACCGGAGCAGGCTGACCGAGCGAACCGAGAATATTGTTGCTTACGTCGCTGGGCAGCTCTTCATTTGTCCAAGTGCCGGCTTCATGCAGACTGTTTACATAGTCCTCCCATACGGTTACCTTAGGACCGTCTACCATAGCCGCATTTCCGCCGTCTCTGAGCTGCTGTCTTATCTGCTCGCCCTTTATCTGTACCTCGGCAAAATAGCTTTCGCCGTCAGACCAGTCGTTTCCGGGTGAATATTTCGGTTCTAAGCCGGAATATTCCATTACATAGCCGTTTACGTCAAATTTATCGGAAACGCCGCCGTAAATGGTAACGTGCTTGCCGTCTGCGGCAGCTCTTGCCGTACCGGTAGAAAGACAGTAAATATTACCGCCGACATGGATAGTACCGTTGATCGCGGTATTGAAGCCGCTGTTGATGAACAGATCGCCGTCAACGTATACGTCGCCGTCGGTTCTAAAGGCTCCCATATACATATCGCCCTTAACAAAAATATCGGTGTTAGGGTTGTTCTGTGAATTAGAGTCAGCATAGAAATCGCCCAGTACATATACCATTATGTTGTCTTCAAATGTCAGTCCCGGAGCGGCGAAGTCCTCGCCTACACGGACGATACCCTTTTGGAATACGCCCTCATCGTTTGTGCCCGCCATTTTCATAACGCCGATATTAGTGTTGTAAAGATCCTTATCTACGTTTATCTCCAATTGACGTTTAAGGGCGTTCATGCCTGCTCCGTTGCCGGCTTTCGATACCTCCGCGGAAGCGCTGGAGGAGTTAAGCTCGCCCAGCTCCAAAGAACCGGAGCATACCACGTCCGCGTTTATCTCGAAAAGTCCGAGCTTTGCATATTCGTTATCCAAGAACAGCGTCGTAACAACGTGTCCGAAAGAAAGGTTGATATCATACGGAGTATAGCCTGTACCGGTAAAGAAACGGTCGAAAGTAGCGACTTCCTGCTTACCCGCTGCGGTCTCAATGGTAAGCTCGCCGATACTGGTTATGACCTGTCTTTCTCCGTTCACGTCGCTCTCGGTGGTTATGCTGAACACACTGGATTTTTTCGCAGTGTCCGCGCTCAGCTTTTTAACGGTTATCTTGACCTTACCGAGTCCGCTGCCTGCAAGCTCCGCAAACTCCGAACCGTTGGTATCGGTCAGCGACAGTTCATTCCCTACCGTCAGCGAGGTGATAGCCTCTATAAACTGGTTGTTTGAATCAGCTACATTTTTGCCCACATAATCCGCAATAATGTCATTTATCGCGATCGCGCTCTGGTACGCCTGCTCGTTGGAATACTTGGCCTCTACTTCCTGTCTAGCGGAATTTACCGCGTAAAACAGCGCCGACGCCATTACGATAAGTACCGACATTATCGCGATAACAAAGAACAAAACGCTGCCTTTTTTCGACGTGAGCCGTTTAAGCCGCTGCCTAAACGAACCAATGTTTTTATTCATTGCCCATTCGTCCTTTCTTTAATACTCATATCGGCGCAAAAAGCCCTGTGCTTTTACGCAAGGGCAATTTGCCGTAAACCGCTTATGCGGCTTCGCTTGTTGTGGTGGTATCTGCCGCACTCTCGGTGCTCGAGCCGAACGGATCGGCTACCGGCTCTATGCAGTACAGCTTAACGGTAAAGTCCATACGGTAATTACCCCAGCCGGCGTTGTTTGTCGTTGTGGACTCCACCTGAGAGGATTCGGCACTCTCCGGTGCTGAACCGTTCGCGCCGTCATAGGCGTTAGTGAGTACATCCGCGGATTTGTCAGTAAGTTCAAAGTTTGCAGAGACAAGATAAGTCGCCTTTCTCTGCGGATTACCGTCCGCGTCAACGATCTTATCGTCATATATTCCCGTGTTGAGAAGATCGGCAAAATTGTGCAGATTTTCAAGCTCATCCGAATATGCCGTGAATGACACGGTGGAAACGCCCACCGTTACCGGCTCGCTCAGTGCGAGCAAGGTCGCCATGGCGTCTTTCAGATACATGATCTTCTCACGATCGGTCATGCTTTCCGGGTCTATCTCGGTATCCCCGGCATCGGTTATCATCGTTTGCGCAAAGTCCTTAAGAGGATAGGTCACCTCCGAACTGCCTATCAGAGATATGGAGATAGCTTCCGTTGACATCGGTCCCACTCTAAGGCCGTCTATCCTTATGTCCTCGCCCTTTGCGATGAACTGGCGCATTATCTCGTCAGCCTCTACCGGGGTAAGGTCGTTGTAAAATCCGTCCGCGAGGTCCTTACCGAGCTCATACTCGGCCTTGATGTCGCTGTCGATGGTCTTTTCACGTTCAAGCTGCGACAGTATATCGCTGTAGGACGAATTTGCCGCGTCCAGATTTTTCTGGTTTTTGTCAATGTCGTTGAAGTTGGGGAGTATGAACATAAAGAATCCTACGCCCAGAATTACCAGTACCAAAAGTACAAATACGATTATCTTTTCCTGTTTGCTCATTTGCATAGCCGATTCCCCCTCTCTTACTCTGCCGCCGACTCGCTGGTAGTCGTGTCGTCGCTTGCCGTTTCATCCTCAGTCGTGCCGCCTTCTCCGGCCATTTCTTCATATTCCGAATCGGTGACATTTGCAATGTCGTTGCCGGGTTTAAGACTCATATTAAGAGAGAATTCAACCAGTATCCTGTCATTTGAGCTTCCGGAAGAATTGACCGCGCCGCGGTTCACTTCGTAACCGGTATAGTTTATATTGATATTTGAGAAATATCCCTGCGCCTCAAGCGCTCTTACGTATTGAGAAGGCTGCGCTTCGTTCTCGGCGATAAAGCTTGCGCTGACGCTGTAGCCGGCCACATTTACCGAATCCACCATAACAATACCCTTGAGCTGTTCTCTTATATCGGCGGGAGTGATATCGTCGATACCCTCTTGCTTTTCTATCGGCTCACGCAGCATCTTTACTACGTTGGTGGTAGCTTTCGGCATAAACTCAAAGATGTTGTCCGCGTTCTGGATAGTTGTGCGGTAGCTCTTGAAGTTGTTAAGCACCTGCTCTCTTTCCTCAAGCGCGGTCAGCCTGGACTGAAGCTCGGGATCGCTTATCTGCGCGTTCACGCTGGAGGTCTGAGCCTTGATATTGTCGTTTATCATCGTGATGATAAAGTTTGCGATAAATACCGCCGCGATGCTGCCCAGTACCGTCGCTCCCAAAGCGATAAAGAACGGAGCCATGCCCTGCTTTTCCTTAGCCGCCGTGGAGCGCAGCAGGTTGATATGCTCGAGCTCTTTATTCACCTTATATAACGAGCCTATCGCGTTGGCGTATTTTGTAAAGTCGAAGTCCGAACGGGTAACGATGTTAGTCGGCATGCTCAGTATGTGGCAGGGTACATTGAACGGCGCTACCGCGTTGGTCAGCGAGATGAAATCGGTTATTTCACCGTAGAACATGATCTCCTTGATAGGCTTCATGTCTTTCCTCTGCTGGAAGAACTGGAACATTCTGAACAGGTTGTCGTTTACCGCCTGATTGAGGTAATCCGGCGCATTGTTGTAATCTGCCGCGTCAATGTGGAAGTAACGGGAGAATGTCAGCACGCCCTCATCGTAAAGGTTGATGTTCAAAAATCCCTTATCAACCTGCACCAGCATGAGCGGCATTGCGGTGCCCATCTTCTGGGTGTTCTGGATAAGCCTTGATATAGAGTTGTTGGATACGTTTACCGCGCTGAGCTTAAGTCCCATATGGGTGAACAGCTTTACATAGCCGTCGACCATTCTCTGCGGGCAAGCGGTAGCTAATACCTTTATCAGCGGGGTATCGTTTTCGTCCTTGGTCTCCCCTACTATAGTATAGGATATATTATAGTCGTTTGAGATACCCATGTTGCTGCCTATCATCGCCTCGATAGCAGCGGAATTGGTTATCTTCTTGGGCTTGGGGAGGGTAAGCTCTCTGTACAGTATCGAGCTTGAGTTTATGGATATTATCGTATCCTTTTCCTTTATGTTGCGGGAGGTTATGATATCGATTATCTCCGCCGCCACCATCGGCACGTCCGATATGTAACCGTTGCTGATAAGTCCGGCTTCGATATCGCGGAAATCGACCTCCTCGATCTTTATCTTGTTGCCGTTAGCACTTCCGCGCACCAGCTTGATTTGTCTGTCGGTAATATCTATTGAAAGCATAGTCTAGTTTTTCCTTTCGTATTTTTCCTGAAAAACCGCGTGCTTAGGCATGCGGGAATTGAATCCAAGTCGGTTTTTGCGGGCATCTTTCCGCCAATACTGCGTCAACCTCGCTCGACATACGCGAGTATGCCTTCGTTCGGTTTCCTTGTCTTGACGAAAATCTGCTCCGTAAAAACTGCTTTGCACCTCACGGCGAATGAATTTGAGGTGATTTTTGTTTCTTGAGGCGCAGGCAGGCTGGCGCCTGTCAAGCCGAAAGGGACGAAAAGCGCCCAAAGGCATCGTCGTGAGGCGGCTTGTGTTCGATTTCCGCATGCCTAGGCTTCGGCCATTCCCGCCATACCGCCGTAGAGTATCGGGAAGATACCGGCAAGTATCGTACCTATCATAACGCCCATGAATATGATCATCAAAGGCTCAAGCAATGAAACCAGATTGGCGATCGCGGTATCCGCTTCCTCGTCGTAGTAGTCGGAGGATTTCTCCAATATGCCGTCCAGCGAACCTGATTCTTCACCGACATATATTATCGAAATGAACATGCTGTCGAACACGCCGGTACGTCCTATCGCGACCGAAAGCGCCTCGCCGCGCTTTACATTCTCGATAACGTCATCGAACGTACTTATTATATATGTATTGCCCAGCGTTTCCACCGATTTTTCGATACAGTCTACCATTTGCAGACCACTGGCAAACAAATTCGACATAGTTCGTGCAAATCTCGCGGTATAGACCGTCCTGAGCAGTCCGCCGACCTTCGGTATCTTAAGCAGAAGTTCGTCCCATTTCAGCTTTGTCGCCGGAGTCTTCATAGCTATTACTATCGCTATCACTATCGCGACGATTATCAGCACAAGTATGTACCACTGATTTATCAAAAAGTCGCTTATAGCAAACATCGCGGCGGATAAGGGCGCAAGATCGTCGCCCGCAAGCTCGCGGAACATCGGCATTATCAATACGAACAAGCCGACAAACATTACCAGCAGCAAAACAAGCAGTACCAGCGGATAGATCATCGCGCTCTTGACCTTGTTCTTGGTCTTGTTGTCCTTTGCGTAATGCTCGGATACACGATTCATTATCATATCCAGATTACCGGATACCTCGCCCGCGCTGACCATGCTGCAAAACAGGTTCGGGAACACGCCGGGCTTGGTAGCCAGCGCCTCCGAGAAAGAACGACCTTTCTGGACCTCTTCGTAGATATCCAGCAGCACCGCTTTCTGCTTTTTATCCTCCTGCTGATTCATAAGGATCTGCAGCGACCTTACCAGACTTATACCGGCGGTGAGCATCGCCGCAAGCTGACGGCTGAAGTTTGCCAGATCCTTGGTCTTGAATTTGAATTTTACATCGGCGCTTTTTCCCCTCTGAGCATCTCTGTAAGAGTTGCAGTACAGACCCTTTTGGCGCAGCTTTTCAATAAGCTCGCCCGCGTCCTCTGCCTGCTCTGTGCCTTTGATCCTTTTACCGTTAGAATCGGTGGCAATATAACTGAATGTTGCCAAAGCCTCTCCTCCATTCATACTTTTTCTGACATTAAAGAATATGCCGAAAAAAGGTATTCCTATGATTATACTAATTATATCATATTCAAACGGGAATAGCAAGTGTTGATTAATGACATAACAAACAATTTTATCAGTGATTTTTTATGAAATTTTTACTAAACGTTTATTAATTTTTGCACTATTGATATAAAAATGTACAATTGTATTATACTATTCTCTCATTTGGTGTCCAGCGCTATCTCTATCATATCGGTAAGAGAACGCTCGCGCTCCTGCGGGGTGATATCCTCGCTGCCGGCTATCGGGTCGTTGGATATTGTGAGTATGCACAAAGCGCGCTTTTTAGCATAAGCGGCGTTCATATACAGCGCGGCGGCCTCCATTTCCACCGCCAGCACGCCCATTTTTGCCCATTCAGCCAGACTTTGGGAAGCGTCGTAGTACACCTCTCCGGTCAGCACGTTGCCGATATGGACGTTGACGCCGCGTGCCTTTGCGAGCTCAGCCGCCTTTACAAGCAAATCAAAATCCCCTATCGGAGCATAAATTCCCGGCAATCGGTACTGCGCCGCGTACCCGGTATCGTGGCACGCCGCCTGCGCCAGCACTATATCCCTCGGCTTTACATCGGGGACAAGGCAGCCCGCCGTGCCTATTCTTATAATAGTATCCACATCGTAGAAATTATACAGCTCCCAGCTGTATATACCTATTGAGGAAACGCCCATGCCGCTGCCCTGCACCGATACCTTTTCTCCGCGGTACAGTCCGGTATAGCCGAACATGCCGCGTATTTCGCTGTAACATACGGCGTTTTCCAGATAATTTTCCGCGATGAATTTTGCCCTGAGCGGGTCGCCGGGCATGAGGACCCGTGCGGCTATCTCGCCCTTTTCGGCGCCTATATGAGGTGTGTGTACGTCTGCCATGTTGATCCCTTTCTTTTTCACTTTAGTGGTCGAAAGTCCGTGTTTTCAAACTTATGCGCGCATAAATTTACATAAAAAGTAATTTTCTGTAAACAACAAGAAATTTTATATGAATATCAAGCGTTAAAATTTCCTGTTTATGTAAATAAAGTTACAATAATGTTACACTTTCACAGGATTTGACCTGTTTATATCATAAATTATACACTATTTTTCAAAAAATGTCCAGTAAATTTTGACTTACGGGGCTTATTTTTGGCATTGAATACAAAAATAATGCAAAAATGCAAATTTTCAGTAAAATCCTCTTGACCATTCTGAAAAGTTTATGTATAATAGGGCAAGCGGTTGAAGATAATATCAATGACCGCGAAGGCATATATGTATTAAGGAGTGTAACATTATGAAAAAGATCATTGCAATGATTGCAGCAGCAGCTATGATAGCAGCTTGTGTTACCGCTTGCGGCAACAACAACAGCTCCAGCGCTGCCGACACCACCAGCAGCACCACAGCTAACGTAGGCGGTTCTACCTCCGTTGCTGAATAAGACTGACTGAAAACGAAATCTCCCCCTCGTAAGCTTAGAGGGGGAGAATTTTTGTATATGGAAAAAATCATATCTGCGACAAATACTTTTGATAAATGCTCTCTGCACTGCGGCCGTGGGCGCGGTTATATCGGTTGACGGTAAGCGGCAGCCCACTGAACACAGTCGGCTTTTCTTCGCAGGTCATTATTACGTTAATGCCGGCGCTTTCGATTATCTTATCCGAGTCCTCTCCTATCAGACCGAACGGGTACGCAAAGCCGACAGGGCGTTTTCCTATAAGCTGGGACAATTTGAGCTGAAGCCGCTGGATATCCCCGTACAATGCCTTGCGGTAGCTTTCGTCGTCCTCGCCGTATTTTCTCGCGCAGCCCTGTCTGTCGCCGCCGTTTACGTGCATGGAGTAGGTGTGGTTGCCGATCTCGGCGTATTCGCTCTCCTCCAGCGTCTTTACCTCCTGCCAGCTGAGATATGCAAAGCTGAGATTTTTTTCATTGTCGGGAAGCTCGGTATATTCGTCCGAAAAATCGCCTACAATATTAAATACCGCTTTCATTTTATACTTTTCGAGCAGCGGCAGCACATACTCCACCGCCGTTTCATACCCGTCGTCAAAGGATATCATGACCGCCTTTTCCGGCAATTCTTCACCGTTTTGCAAAAGCTGCGCCGCCTCCGACGGAAGTAAAGAGGTGAATCCCTCCCGCGACAAAAACTTAAGATCCTCCTCCAGTTCATCCGGCGAAACGCAGTAATCATTATGATAAGACGAGTCTTTCAGCACCTGATGGTACATCAGCCCAAGCAGCTTGTCCTGTAATCTCACCTCGTCCGCCCCGACCGTCGCGGCAAACAATATCCCCAGCATTAACGCCATCGCAAGCAGTCCCGCCGCCGACGCTATAAAGCCCGTATTTTTGTATTTTTCCATGTTTTCCCCCAAAAAATTTTTCCCGCGGCGATACCCGCAAGATAGCCGTAAATCAAAGATTTTTCCTATATTGAACATTATGCACAGCAGAAAAGATATTTATTCTTCTTTATTTCGTCGGTTTTGATAAAATTTTCAAATTTTATCAACTAAGGACTTGAAAAATCTTGACAAGCCGAACACATACGAGTATTATATCATGTGAGAGTTTTACTCAAACCGTTTTACCTACATCGGACCATTTATCATAATAATATAAGAGACCGCTTTTCATTTACTTTATTTCAATTTTTATACGGAGAGTGATAATTTTGAACAGCACAAACCCGGCAGTCAGCATTATAATGCCGGCATACAAAACCGAAAAATACATCGGAAAATGTCTTGATTCTGCGATAGCGCAGGACTTTAAGCTGCCATACGAGATAATCGTGGTAAACGACGGCTCGCCCGACCGCGTGGGAGAGATAGCGGAGCAATACGCCGCGCGGTACGACTTTATCCATGTGATAAACAAGGATAACGGAGGTATCTCCTCGGCGCGCAACGCGGGAGTTTATGCGGCGGAGGGCGATTATATCGCTTTCGTGGACAGCGACGATTATTTACAGCCGGATTACCTCGGCAAAATGTACGAAAAAGCGACAGAGACCGGCGCGGATATAGTTTGCTGCAATTTCAACAATGTTTTGGAGGGTACCGATTATTCGGCAAAATGCGTACTTAAGCATTTGCCCGGCGTTTACGATTCCCGCCGCATGTTAAAAAGCCTGCTGTTGGACGTTACTATGCGCAGCTACCCGTGGAACAAGCTGTACCGCCGCTCGATATTCACCGATAACCGCATATTATTCCCTTACGGACTGAAATTTGAGGACGCTGCCACCATGCCCAAAATATTCCACTTTGCGAAAACGGTCGCGGTGATAGACGATCATCTGTACAATTACGTCCGCCGCCCGGACAGCATAACCGGCGCGCTGAAAAAATCAGACGTGCGGGATTATATCGAATATTTCATCTCGCTGCGCGGATTTTTTGAACAGAGGAACATCTACCGCGAAAACCGGCTGTACTTTTATATCCTGCGCAAAAAGGTTTCCGTGACAGTACTTGGCATGCTTATCCGCTGCTGGATAAGCGACAGGAAAAACACTCACGTTTGGAGCAATTATAAACGCGCCCGCAGAGTGCTTAAGCTCTGCTCCACTGATAAATATTATTTCGCGGATAAACAAAGCTTGATGATAGCGCTTAAATAAAAATCTACCCCGGCTTTCTTGAACTGAACCAATTTGTGCGAACAGCACAAAAGACCCCTATGGAAAAATAAATTAAGAAACGAACTGACTTCGCAATTCAAGCG
>CANQKE010000053.1 GCA_947624435.1 uncultured Ruminiclostridium sp. | reverse complement strand
TGGCTACGCAATTTATAAATAGTCGAATTACTACAGGCAGTCATACAACATTGTAAAGCTGAGATGTTTTAGAACGGTAAATCTTTCGCTCAAATTTGATCAAAAGTCGGACAGTAAAATTGAATAGACCAATGTGCACAAAAATCTTTAAGGAAATTTGTGCATATTTCTTTTATAAAAAGTATTGATAAATTCACGGTATCGTGATATAATATATTTAGAAAGAGGTGAGAAATAATGCCTGAAATTGCAAGGTTCTATGGAATA
The DNA here is from genome assembly GCA_947624435.1 of uncultured Ruminiclostridium sp. Lineage (GTDB taxonomy): Bacteria > Bacillota > Clostridia > Oscillospirales > Ruminococcaceae > Ruminiclostridium_E. The sequence goes on along the minus strand of CANQKE010000053.1, from coordinate 14,159 downwards.
GTTATAAAGATATTCCTTACAAGAGAACACAATCCACCGCATTTTCACGCAGTCTGCGGAGAATACAATGCCGAAATATCAATTGCAGACGGTGAAATGCTTGAAGGTGACTTGCCTATCAGAGCTCAGAAAATGATAAAAGAGTGGTGGTCGCTTTACAAAAACGAAATCGCAGAAATGTGGGAAACAAAGACTTTGAAAAAGCTACCGCCTCTCGAATGAGTCGGAAGTTATAAAGGAGGCGCGGCCATGGAAAAGATCAAAATAAAAGCCGTATATCCCGCAAACGATCTAAATATAATCGTTGTCTTTGCTAACGGTATAATTAAACGTTATGACGTAAAGCAGCTGTTCTCTCAATTTGACTGGTATCAAGAATTAAATAACCCCGATTTATTTCAGCTTGTCAAAGTGGACTGCGGAGGCTGCGGAGTAGCGTGGAATGAGGACATAGACATATCCGAATATGAGCTGTGGGAAAATTCCGAGCCGTATATCTCACCGTTTGAGGGATTAATGTCGTTTGCCGAAGCTGCCGAAAGGTGGCATATAGACGACAGTACTTTACGCAAGGCCGTGTCTAACGGCAGATTAGTAGAAAATATCGATATAAAAAAGTTTGGCAAGCAGTGGGTAGTGACCGAAAAGTCGATGCACAATATTTTCGGCGAGCCAAAATGAATTAAGTTGTCTGCAAAAAAAAAGACTTTTGGACAAATTTGTCCGAAAGTTCGGGCGGCAGTCCCGCAACCGATCACGCTCTTTCCATCCCAATGGCAAAAGAGATATGTATGCTACAGTCACGCTCCTCGCGGAGCGTGTGAGTTAAAATGAGTACGCAAATGCAAGCGTTAAGCAGCTGCAAGTCGCCCCGTTCACGCGGGGCGTGGATTGATAAGAGCATTTGCTCTAGGTTTTGTTGATTTTCTCATATTTAATGGTATAATTCTATATGTGGAAGTTTGATAGTTCACAAAATGATCTTTTGAGTATAAATATTTTGAAAAAATCCCAACCTTTTTAATTTTGCGTGTCTATATAGGTGAAAGCTTTCAAGAGGAGAAAACAAGTGAACAGACAAGACGTAGAGAAAACCATAACCGAACACATGAAGCCCATATTCGGATTTGCTCTGAAGAGGTGTAAAACTATACACGATGCAGAGGATCTGTCGCAGGAGATCATGATAAGAGCGTTCCGTGCGCTCCTTGTCAAGGATGACGTTGCGGACATGGGAAAGTTCATATGGACCGTTGCTTATAACACGCTAAGCAACTACTATCGCGACGCTGCTAAAAGTATGGTCGGTGTTTCTATTGATGAGGTTGCGGAACTGATTGCAGATCCGAACTCTGAGCCGGACACCGATGATAATACAGAAGCTATCCGTCGTCTTAAGACCGAGATCGCATACCTTTCTAAGCTGCAAAGAAGAATAGTGATCGCGTATTACTTTGAGAATCGCAAGCAGGCAGATATTGCTAGGGAACTTGGTATTCCTATCGGCACTGTCAAATGGCACTTGTTTGAAGCTAAAAAAGAATTGAAACGAGGTATGGATACTATGAGAAAAGAAAGCGAACTCAAGTTTAACCCTATTAAATTCCACTCCTACGGTATAAGCGGTTCCATGGGCAAAAAGTCCCTCGACGAGTTTTTCCGTTCTGCACTGGCTCAAAATATCTGCTACTGTGTGCGCAATACGGAAAAGACCATTAACGAGATTGCCGATGATCTGGGTGTATCCCCTGTGTACGTGGAAACAGAAGTTGAATTTCTTGAGGAATACGGCTTTCTGCGGGCGCAAAAGGATAAGTACATTATCAACTTCATCATCAGCGAACTGACAGCCAAATTGCTTACCATGCAGAACGATATGTATAAGCGCGCTGCCGGGCTGTTTGCAAACGATTTGTACGATGAGTTGACCTCCTCCGGCATTCTTGATGATCCGAATATTTGGTGTGAGCAGACTGACCGGCCTATCTCCCTGACCGAGTCTCCTAAAGCGGATAGGAACTTCATTTTATGGTCGCTGATTCCTTATATAGCAGCTTGCTCCGGTGAAAAACTGTTGGATAAAAGGATTTCATTTGAAGAAGCTGCGACGCTCCGTCCGGACGGCGCCAATAACATCTGTCACGCGTCTGTAGTTCCTGATGACATGGTTCTTCCAGAAGATTATGTGTATATGAAAAATTGGTGCGGACCTATGTGGAATGACAATGGAAAGCACATTCTTTGGCAGATTGACAGCGAGTGGTCGGAACAGAGAGAAAAAAACGCCGGTTTGCAATACAGCGAAGAGGCAAGGCGTGTGCTTTCTCTCTATGAGAGAGAAAAAGAGGACCTGCTTTCCAAAGACGAATATGCATGGCTTGCAGAGCGCGGGTATATAAAAACTAACGGAGATTATGGCGAAAATTTCAAATCCTCTTGGCAGATCGTTGTATTGGCAGGCAGGGAGATCCGGGATAAACTCCTTGCTATCGGGGAGCGGATCAAGGCGAAGTACCGGACTGAATTTGATACGCTGAAGGCTCCCTATGCCGAGGCGGTACTGGAATCGGTTCCTGCACATCTTAGAAAGGTTCAAGAGTATGAATTGCAGTTTGTATTCTATTCTGACGGCTGGTTCCTGCTGCACTGCATTACCACTTTGCTCAAAAACGGCAAACTGCAACTACCCACCCTCGAACAGAGAAAAGCATTGACCACGTTGATCGCCGATGTATAACCGTGAAATATCTTGCAATCATTTGTTTTGTATATTGCTGATATTTATTTACAAAAACTAAGGTTTTCCGCCGCAGGAATGATTAAGTCGTTTTGCGGCGGAAAATTGTGTTAAAGTATATAATGCTGTTTATATTTTGAGTTTGCCGTTTTGGGAAAGAAAAACTCCTTAACATATCTCACACCAATTTTTTGAGTGATTCGCACTTGTTTTCACCGTAATATCGTGTATAATTTTATTTAAGAAATCAAAACAACGATTTTTGTTTTGCGGCCGCCCCGTTCACGCGGGGCGTGGATTGAAATAGAAAATACGCCGCTCGTATGTGCGAATACGGCTGCACGGCGCCGATCTTCCTGCCGAGTGTGTCTTTACCGCCGTGCTTTATGCCCTTTTTACCGGGACGGCCAAATTCAATTATAACGCCCTCGATATGGTTTTTGATCACTTCGGTGCTGTAACCCGCCTTTACCCGATAGCTTTTCGCGCCCGTCTTTTCCGTCCACGCGGTGAGCAGCGGAGCAAGCTTCGGATATTTGCCGCTTAGTATGCGTTTTTCCTCGCTTAACAGCTCCTCGCCGCATTCTTCCATTATCTCCGGCAGGGTTTCTTTAGCTATAGCGCGGTCAATGCCGTTCAGCTTGGTTATCAGCTTATCGATATCAAATCTGGATAGGTCAAGTTCAAAAAATTCACCCTCCATATCTGCTCCTTTCTCCGATTTTGGGCATAAGAAAAGCGCCTTACCGTGAAAGGTAAAACGCTTGTGCTTATGAAATTGATTGCGGTTTATTTTGCCGCTTGCTCAGTTTCCGGCGGGCAAACTTTTTTTATGCCTCGCCATTCAGTCTCTTTGTCCAGTATTTCGGACGTAGTTATATCGGGGTTATTTTCAAGTAACTGTATCAATTTATCAACATAACCGCGTCTTTCTGATGACAGTAATGCTCCGGAAACAAAATCGGGATATATGTCTGAAACATTGTTAAGCAATTCTTCTAATCTTTTCGCTTTGTCCATTTCAATATTCCTCTTTGTCATAAATATTATACACATCAAATTCGTGTATTTCAAAATAATAATCAGCGTCAGAGGCGCGATATCTCCCTCTGGCTTTTCCTTTGTATAACGTGTCGTAATTTGTATTTATCCCGCTTATAACGCGCTTATACTCCGCAGGCTCAAGCCATAATTCCGGATAATCAAAAGGTCTTCCGTCAGGGTCATAAGTAACGCCGTTTATGGTATAATTACCGCCGTGCGGGTTTCCGTTCCCGCCCTTATAAGTAAATTTACCGTACTTATCCCTCGGATGGTCTGCCTCGGAAAACCTCTGCTCTGTATCAATTATACCACTCACCTGAGAAAAGTCAATAGGCTTTGCGAGCTCCCTTGCGACCTTTATCAATAATTCGCATGTCTTATCATAATTGCCGTCCCTGCGGTATATATCCGCTATGTACAGCAGTCTTTCCAGGTTTTCAAATATTATCATAATTCCCCCGAATATTGCACAACGAAATTTCTGTCCTGCTCCAGCGTGTCCTGGAGTAACAGGTGTACGGCGTTTATCAGCGCCACCACCATATCCACCTTGCCGGCGGAACGCTTTTTGTTTACGTATTTATTTAAGTTCGTATCCTCGGTACAGCGGGCGTTTGAAAAGTTTATTTCAAGCAGCTTGTTCGCGTCATAACGGAATTTGCCGCTTAAAATATGCTCTTTTAACCACTTTGTAGCGGGGTGGAGCACGCTTGAATGCTGCTTTATCTCCACGCATTCTATCGGGTCGTCGGCGGCCTCTATCTTTTGTATGGAGGATATGGCATTGTACCTATCAAAGCCGAGCTGCACCACGTTGACGCCATAACGCGCCGATATATCCAGCACGAAATTTTCTACAAACGAATAATCTATGACGTCGTCGCCGCAGTCGAACGCCTCGCCGTTTTTGATATGCAGCTTGTAATTCACGTTTTCGGTCTTGCTTTTGCGCTCGACTTGATACGTCGGCAAAAATCCCCATACCTTGGCGTGTATCGTTTCGCCGTCTAAGCACACCATAGCTACCGCTGTGTTGTCCTCGGTCTGCGACAGGTCTAAGCCCAGGAATACCGACCGGCCGCGCCAGAATTTCAAATCTTCCTCCACCGAGCACGCCTGCAAAGTGACAAGATCGACGTATCCCTCCGCGCCGACGCCTTTATACTGGATATTACAGTGTTTGCATAGGAAATTCTCGCGCTTGTTTTCGTATAATATCGCCATCTGGCGGGCGTTTTTAAGCTCTGTGAAAAGCTCCGGATTGCCGGCCGCGACAGGGTTCGCCTGGAGCAGTATATTGTCGTCGTTTTCCCACTGCGGTATAATTTCTATATCCGGCTCATATAAAAGCGCAAAATACCGCCTGCTGCTGATATACACGTCGTCCAGCTGCTTTTTAGCTATATCTATCTCGTCGGTAAGCCCGTTGTCACTGTTCGGGTACTGAGTGGAGATTATTATACCGAGCTTTTCCGTCAAATTTATCTGGGAGGAGCGCATAGCCTCCACCGGATAGCTGTCCATCGCGCCCACCTCATCGGCCAGAAATACCGCCGCGAGCTTGCCGTCAAGCTTGTCGCGGGAGTAGGCGAGGGGAGTATATTCGGTATCGTTGACAGGGCAGCGCACCTCCGAGCGCAGTACCTTAAAATGCTTGCTTAACGCCGGAGAGGATTTTATAATTTTGCGTATCGCTATTTTTAATTCGCTGGACAGTTTCAAATCCGGCGCTACCGAAAACAATCGGGAAAAGCGCGGAGTTATAAGCATTGCTATAATAAAAATTACCGCCGATGTGAAGGTCTTGTAATTTTTGCGGGCAATCTCCAATAATCCGGTGGTGTAGTAACGCTTTCCGGTTGCGGTCTCTTTTGTGCAAAACAGCGCAAAAATAAACAACAGCGCATAATCCTCCAATCCGTCTATCATCGGAACATTAAGATCCGGGTGTATTATTATCCGCATTATGCGGGATATTTTATTTAACATTTTGGTATCTATCAGCGCGGTATCGTCTTTACCGTCGGCGATATTCAGCCACTTTTGCGCTTGCTTATGCACATAGTGCCCGACGGCGTGATTATTCGGGTCGGCGGCACGCTGCGCGTAGGTATAAGCGCGGCTGCCCTTAATCGTCATCGTATTGCCGGAAAGTCCGGGGCGCTTTTTTGTATCCGTGGAATATCGCGTATTTATCCCATCTATCCAGCACCTCCCTAAGCGTAGAGCTTAAAAATTCCTCGTCGCTGCGCCCCATGATATCGACGTATCTGCTGCGCAGTACCCGCATATCCGCCGGTTTGCCGCTTTTGGACGGAGCAGCGCCCCTTATCGGCTCCGGTAATGCTCCGGCAATCGCTGACGCAATTATATCGGATATATCCGGCAAAGCGATAAGCTCCGCAGCTATCTCGCTGATCAACGGCTCCGATATGCCGAGCGAGTTAAGGCAATCCGCAAGCCCTATTTTCAGCAGCTCCACCGCCTTTTTAGGCTCGGCGAAAACGTTATTTATATCAAAAATATTTATCCCCGCAAGCTCGGCGGAGATAAACGAATTTATATCAAATCTCAGATACAAAGTATCCGTGACCGGTGTTTTCTGTTTTAATAATTCGGTAAACATTTACAGTCCTTTCGCTTAGGCATAAGAAAAGCGCCTTACCCAAAATAGGTAAAACGCTTAAAATATTCACATATTTTCGTTTATTGTGAACTTATTCCTAAATATTTTTTGGTATACTCGGTTTGTTCAAATACAATATTACCGTCCTTGTTTTTTCTTATCCAAAGAACTACAGGGGCAGGTGTCTCGTCTAAAAGTCCCTCTTTTCCTTTTTCTTTATCCACATATTGTAAAGCTATGTCACTTTTTCCCCATGATTTTGCCGCTTTCAGCGCTTTTTCAAAACTAAGAGTATTAGCTTTGCAATATTCCTCGATCTCATTTTTCCATTCATCAAAAAGCTTACACACAGTTTAATCCTCCTTTTCAAATGTACGAAATTGTCCCTTTGAATTATATACCACACTGGTCTTTTGCTTGAAACAATCCAGTACTATATAGTCGCCGGGAGATGCAATCATACAATTGTCATCTATTCCCGGATGCGTGTGACCACTCCACCGATAACCGTCATCGGCAAGTTTTACAGCCGTTTTCACGTCAATATTAACTTTTGTTGCGTTCCCGCGCACAACTAATCTTTCTGTTCCTTTTGTAAACATAGCATACTCATCGCCTGTTTTTGCCGTCAAAGCGGACAAATCAGCCATATTTACGGATTTTTTCGGAACAACAACTCGGCTGTCGTATTCGGGTAAATTATCAAGCAACTTTCGTTGTCTGTTATTAAGCGGCGTATCAAAAACAACAATAGCATTTGGGTTACCTTTACCGGTATGCTGTTGTTCAATAGGCAGCTCTATTGCTGAAATGCTCACATTTTCACTTCCCGTTTCTATTATACCACTTCCCGCCGAATTGTCAACTCCTGCAGCGCTTGTAAACTTTCCGGTTTTCGGGTCATGATTGTGATTATACCGCTTTTCATCTTCAATTATACCACTCACCTGTGAAAAGTCAATAGGCTTTGCCAGCTCATGCGCGACTGTTAATATCAAATCTAACGCTTTATCATAATTGCCGTCTCTGCGGTGTATATCCGCTATGTACAGCAGTCTTTCCAGGTTTTCAAATATTATCATACGATATCCCTTAAATGTGTTATTCGGGGCGGCTGACCGCCCCGATAACCGTTACTTGGATTTGCTTTCGGCGGACGGATCAGCTACAGGCGGGACCTGCGCTACTGCCGTTTTCTGTTTTGCCGCTATCACCGCCGGATACGCCGCTGTAGGAAGTCCTCCGAGCGCGGTGCCGAACCACGCTGTTTCCAATGCTTTGCCCTCTTCCGATTCGAGGTTTACGCCCTTGACAATAAACATATCGTCGCCGGTTTTAAGCAGCGGGCGGTAGTTGCCCTGGAGCGACGTTGCCTGATAGGTTATACCGTTCTCGTCGGTGGTGTTTACGGTCTCGCCCTGCGACGCAAATTTCACCTTAGGCGCTTTGTAAAGGTTTACCGTACCGTCCGAGCGTTTTGTAGACCAGATCGCCATAAGGTCGGGTATCTTGTCGTCTTTGTTGGACGTTATAACGCTGCTGTCCGCGTCATAAGCTGCGCCGGTGAAGAGCTTCTCGTCCTGAGCGGTAAGCCCGCATACGGTGACGTTCAGCGTGCCGCCGTTCTTAGCGGCGTATTCCTCCACCTGTACACCGGACGCATACTGCGACGCCCGGTTGATAGTTGGCTGATATCCCGCGGTGATAAGCTGGGATACTGTTTTGTCGCCCAGTACGGTCTGACCTTGGGCGGGTACGTCGGCTTGGTCAGACCGATTTATTCCCCCGCCATCTTGAGCACGGCGATCTTCTGCTCGTTTTCTATCTTGGAATCGAGCTCCATCCAGCCCACTACGCCGACAGCGTGCTCGGTAGCGTACTTCTCGCGCAGCACCTGCATCTTAAATTCCTCCGAGATCTTCACGGCAAGGCCGGACATATCGCCGTATATTACAGCGGGCTTATCCGCCGTAATGTCGGACATTTGCGACGATACATACACGTCACGGCCGAACAGGGTATAGCCCCAGCGCGAGGTCATGTCCTTGTTGAGGATATAGTTGCCGTCGTTGTCCTTAAATTTGCGGATAGCGGTGCGGGTAGCCTTGGACATTATCCATACAGCGCCCTGCTGATATGCGTCGGGTATGCTCTCCTGAAGGTCGATAAGCTCGTCGGTGGTTATCTTATCCGACGCTGCCGCCGTTATTACCTGTTTTGCCTTGGATATACCGTCTATCTTCGACGCGGTTCCTAAGAGCAGCTCCCTTTCTATCCAGCGCGCCGCCGCCTGTGCGACCTTTTCGATAACATAGCCCACTATGTCGAATTTGCTGTTGTTTACCAGCGACAGCGATATCTTGGTCAGTACGCCGGCAAGGAAGCCTTTAAGCTCTATCGACGCAAATTTGCCGCTGCTGCTTTCAAGCTCGGTAAATTCGTCCGCGTAGGTCATAGTTATAGCCTGGCTTTCCTCGTCGTAATAGGGGATAGACAGGTTGCCGCCGATGTTGTACTTGTTGGCGAGCTGATAGATTGGACAGATATCCGTTATCTTCTCGATTATCTTATTTGCGATAGACGAGGGTATCACCGCGCCGTTATCGGTAAAGGTCAGGTTGGTTGCGCGGGTGCTTACGTTGCCGCGAATATAGTCGCCGAATGTTCTGTATTCCTCGTCGGGTATATCGGACTGATGCGGCTCATCGGCGGGTACCTCTATTTCGCTGTCGCGCTGCTCCTTGATACGCTTGATAGTTTCCTCAAGGTTTCGCCTGTCGGTGTCCGCCTGATCGAACTTTACGCGCTCCTCGTCGGTAAATGCGCGTACTGCGTTCGTTGCTTTTCCAGACAGCTGTTCCATAACGCCTACAAGCTCGTTTCTTCTGTCAATAAGTGCTTTAAGTTCCATATTTTTCTCCTTTTCCTCAAACTTCTTTAAGTTTGATAGCTTTAACATATGCGGCGTATTCCGGTACACCGCGATCGCTTTGCTTATCCTCGATAAGCTCTTGTTTGTCCTCGACTCCCCGGCATTCGACGCAGTCGCTGCCGTCGCCCCGGCATTCGATAGACGTGCCGATATATGCGGGCGTCTTGGTCAGCACCGACACCTCCAGCAGGTCAAGCTCGGTGATGGTTCGCCGCCTAAGCGCGTTATTGCATTCCTCCCACTCCGAGCGCTCGCCGCAAAAACCGAACGACCAGCCGGTAAGCCGGTTTGATTTTGCCGCCGCAACTACCTCCGGGTCGCTGATATCCGCGTCGGCGTGCAGGCCGATAGCGTCCTCGCGCAGGGTCAGCGTTTTGCCGCTTACCCCGCCGATATCCCGCTCATGATTAAACATCAACCGAACGTCCGGCCGCCGATGGAGCGACCGTGCGAACGCTCCCGCGCGGATACGTTCGATAAAATTTCCGGTCGCACCCGCCGCCATACCGGCAGGCAGTACCCGGCTGTCGCGCTCAACGGCGTTGACGTATCCGCTGATATGCACCGTGCCGTTGCTCCTGATCTCCACTTTCATATGATCACCCCCTTTCCGGATATAGAAAAAGCGCCTTACACCGCATACACGGCGTAAAACGCTTGGTTTATTAAGTTTTTTCGATCTACAAGCTCGACAATATACTGTCAAGCGCATTTTTGGCAAGCCCCTCGGCGGCTTGTGCTATAAGCGGCAGAGTCATAGTGCCGAGCTTTGACAGAGCTTTTTTCGTGTTCGTCCACGCCCGGCTGTCGCGTATCGTTTCAATAAATTCATGCCCGCGATACGTTATACCGCTGACTGTTCCCTCGACGTACATACCGCTTGCATATCTCACGGAGGCATTTATATATCCCGCCTCCGATAGCTTTTCCACCGTGTACAGAATATCCTTGCTTTCGTACCTCGGCAGAGCGGTAAAAAGCTCATCCACCGAAATATACACCCGCTGTAGGTCGTCGTTTATGTTTATCCGGTTTTCGAGCTCCAAAAGAACGCTGCGGATACATTCATAGTTGAGTTTCATTCTTCCACTACCTCGAATGCGGACGGCGGGTATAAATAGCCTTGTATTTCTTCGTCCTCGTCATAGCCTTCTTCGTCAATTATACGGTACACTCCGTCCTCAATTGCGATTACCTCATAAATTTTGCCATAAATAAGACTGACTGTATCAAAATTTCCTATATATCTTACTTTCATTTCAATCTCCTTTTCTCTTTAAGATCATATACGCCGGATTTTGAACTATAGAACCAATGTAACTCGACGTGGCGTATAATTTTATCGGGATATTCAACATATCCGTCGCCTCTCCACTTTGACCAATCATCTGGATTGTTCTTAAATTTTCTACTTAAATATTCAGCAATTTTTATAGGTCTGTTTGTCCCTTTACCTGCAAATGCCACTCTCTTAGTCACTTTGCCGTCATTTGCCAATTTACCGATCTTTCCATCCGGCAGCTTTACGCTTTGTCCCGATGTAAATTGACCGTTAACTGGATTGTGGTTTGGATTATATCTTTCTTCGGGCGAAGATTTTATTATATCATAATTTCCGGATTTGTCAATACCTTTTTCAGAATTTTCTCCGCCTATTTTCGCCAGCTCCTTGGTGTTTGGCGTGTAAATTTCCTTGGTCTTGGGATCATAAAGCACATCCTGCAAGCCGAGCTTGATGTAATTCATGCCGAGCGGAGGAAGATCCTCTTTGTAGCGTATCTCGTCGATTTGCAGGAAATTCGCCTCTAAGCCGACGCGGTACGCCTCATATCGTGACCGTATATCCCCGCGTAAAAGCTCGGTCATATCCACCGTGAAATATTTGCTTTGCTTTTCCTCCTCGCTGAGTACGGAACGGTTTATAGCCGCCTGGAACGTCTGCACTACCGGCATTACCGCCGTGCGGACGGCTGACATATATTCCGCTTCGCTCGCCGAGCCGGATATCACTTTCGGGGATAACCCCATCGCCATAGCTATCTGGTCGGCGTTGGTGGATTTGTTTTGATTTAATTGCAAGTCCTGCGCGGAGTCGGAGCCGGGCTGATATTTTACGCCGTCGTTTAATACTATCGCGCGGTTGCCGGTGTTGGAATACAGCCGCCGCCATGCGTTTTCAAGCTCTTTTACCGCCTCTTGTGAAAGCCGTTTTTCCGACTGCAAAAAGCCCTTTTTAGAGCCGCCCGCCTGCGCCATGCCTTTCTCCAATCTCAGCATATTATAAGCGGCGGTGAGCAATGTTCGACAGTTGTCGATAACGCTGCCGCCCTTTCCGGCATGACTTCCGGCGCGGTTAAGTACGATAAAATCCCACGGCCAGTATCTTTTTCCGGCTACCAGAATTTCCGCAAAGCGATATATCGGGTCGGAATTTACCGCCACGGTAACGTCCGTGTTTTCCACATATCTCAGGCTATGTATTTTCCCGTTCCTTCGATCGATATAAATATATCCGCTGCCGTACAGCAGCATATCCCGAACGGCGGCGCGTTTCATCTCATAACCATTGTACAGACCGCCCGGCTCGTCATTGAGCAGGGAAAGCCGGTAATCGGTCGGGGTTTCGTCGGTGGTGAATTTCTCGGCGTTTTCCGTGTACAGCTTTATCGGCAGCCCCGCGACGGTGTTTGCGATAAAATCCACCGAGGCGGAAAAAGCGGGTATCTCCAGCGCCTGATTTACCGTTATGCCGTCGTCGGTCAGATTTATGCCGATGATATCCTCAAGCGTCATGCGCTTTCGCGGCGCTATACGTTCTTGTATCCGTTCAAAAATGTTCATGCTAATCATCCTTCAGTATCGCTATAAGCGGGTCTGTTTCTTCCTTTTTTGCCGCTTCTTTCGGGATAGTCCTCAGCGCGGCGGCCACCGTCATGCAGTTTTCTTTTTCTATCTCGTTTTGCATTTTCCGCTTTGCCATTATCTGGGCGTCAAGCGCGTTGAGCTGCCGGAGCAGATTTGCGGACTGCTTGGTAAACTCGATAATAGCTTTTTCGGATTTCTGCTTTCGCGCCGCATAGGCAGCTTCTAAATCTTTAAGCAGGGTGCGCAGATGTATTGCGTCCTCTTTCAGCTGTACTTCTTCCGCGTACAGTTCGCAGTATCGGTTCAGCATAGGAGCATACAGCGCGTCGTCCTTGTTTATGCTCTTCATCACGGCGTGCAGACGGTTATATTCTTTTCGTGCAATTTCGTTGTTTTTTACAGCGGCGCGGGCGAATATCTTTTTTCCGCTTAGCAGAGCGCTTTCCTGCTCCTGCCGCTGCTCTAATTCCCGCTTGGTGCGGTGTGACTTTTTTTCTTCGCGCAAAACCGCTGCCGGCTTGGGCGGACGTGGCATTTTTAACCTGCTCCTTTCTCAAAATTTCAAAATCCCATTTTGGGAATATTTTATTTACAGATGGGGGCGTCCGATGTCACGAGAGGGTCAGCGCTCAGGCCGACCCCCAGGGGGGGTATAACATCGGGTATAATAAAAGCGCTTTACGCCGCTGTAACGCAGTGTAAAACGCTTAAAATATTAAATTAATAATTTTAGCTGTAATCGGTTATTTTAACCTCATCGCTGAGTTCTCCCAAAGGTATACCGTCTACTAAATAATTTTCCAAAAGTTCCTCAGGAGTAGCGAAAGATTGATCTTTCGGCTCTTTTGGATATTGTTCGCCTATGTTTATACCTTTTTCTGTCCAAGTAAGAATCGTAAAATGCTTGTCTCTTACATCAAACATTATATCTCTTCCGTTTTCGATTTTTTCAGCAAATTCTTGTTTAGTCATAATAGTTAATCCCTCTTTCGATTATATCATTATTTTCAATTAGTTCTTCCTCGGTAAGCGGTAATGGTTCTCCGTGAGGATTTTTATTTGAATGATCAAAAATATGTTTATGTGCGCCGGTAGGATGAGTGTCCGGCCTGTTGTGATCTGTTGTGTCATAGTCCACTATCGCCATACCGTCCGCACCGTATTTCCTGCGTTGGAGTGTTTTTCCGCTTTCATCGGTCTTGTCAACAATAGAGTTTGGTTTTCCCTCGAGCGGCAATCCGTTTTTTAGCTGACTGCTTTTGATTTTTATTATCCCGCTTCCCGCCGGATTTTCAACTCCCGCAGCGCCTGACGGTGCGCTTGTAAACTTTCCGGTTTTCGGGTCGTGATTGTGATTATACCGCTTTTCATCTTCAATTATACCACTCACCTGAGAAAAGTCAATAGGCTTTGAAAGCTCATGCGCGACTGTTAATATCAAATTCAAAGCTTTATCATAATTACCGTCTCTGCGGTATATGTCCGCTATGTACAGCTGTCTTTCCAGGTTTTCAAATATTATCATGCCCACTCCTTAAAACCGACGTCAACATTTCATCAGCATTGACCGGCTGTTTTGCCAGCTCTTTAAGCCTTGCCGCTTTGACGATCCCGCGCTCCGCCTGCTCGTGGTGCAGACGGCAAAGCGTGATAAGATTGTCGTCATCCAGCCGCTTATCATAATCCGAACGCAGCCCGATAATATGATGTACGGAAAGCTCGCGGTTGGTGACCGCAGCCTCGCGCTCGGCGAGCTGCTTTTCGGCCTGCTGCCGTTTATGCTCGGCTTTCTGCTCCTCGTTCATTCCCTCTAGCTTTTTAGCCTCGGTCTGCTTTGTCTGTTCCTCTCTTTCCCAGTTTGCTTTTGCCGTTTCGAGTGCCTTTGTCACCCTGCGGTCAAACTCCGACTGATAGTCTTTGTTTTTAAGCAGTTCTTCAAAGCTCGGCGCGGCTTT
>CANQKE010000052.1 GCA_947624435.1 uncultured Ruminiclostridium sp. | reverse complement strand
CTCTTTACTTTCAATCCCCCATATGAAATCATGGGACGGTTTGCGCTTAACATTTGGTCTTGGGTCAATAAACAGAAGTTCCGGATTTTTCTCGTCTTTGCTTGCAGAGCGTCCCCAATACTTATAAACAATGTCCAATCCCAGCCATTCATGTAAATCGTCAATATCATTTGGTGATAGTTTGCGCAAAAAGAACCGTTCTGTTTCAAGTTCAGGGATCCACAAATATTCTTTTAGCATAAATCTCACCTCATTCCCTTTGTACGGTTCTCATTATTCAGCGCTTTCCAGCGCTATCGCACATTCGATACGTTTTTTCTGCATTTCACAAGCGAGCTTGTGCGGCTTTCTTATATCGCCCTCATAGATAAAGCTGTTCGCGTTGCAGCCGCCGCTGCAGTAAAATCTCGCCCAGCACTCTCCGCACTGCTCCTTGCTGTAGATGTGAAGCTTTGCGAATTTGTCCTTTATCTCCTGTGACAGCTTGTCGGAGAAGATACTGCCCATCTTCCATTCCTCTATTCCCACGAACTGGTGGCAGGGATAGATATCCCCGTCCGGCGTCACCGCGATATATTCGTTGCCGCAGCCGCAGCCGCGCAGCCGCTTTATAACGCAGGGTCCTTGATCGAGGTCTATCATGAAATGGAAGAAGTTGAATTTCTTGCCGCCGCTAAGCTTTTGCTCCTCCATTATCTTTTCCAGACGGTCGTATTCGCTGAATATTTTAGGAAGGTCCTCCTCGGTTATCGCGTAGGGCAGCGACGGGTCGGCTACCACCGGCTCTACCGAAAGCTGCTTGAAGCCCAGCGAATTTATATGCAGCACGTCCTCGGCAAAATCCAGATTATATTTTGTGAAAGTGCCGCGTACATAATAGTCCTTGTCGCCGCGCCCGTCCACTAACTTTTTGAATTTCGGCAGGATTATGTCATAGCTGCCGGAACCGTTTATGCAGGGTCGGATATTGTCGTTTATCTCCTTGCGTCCGTCGAGCGAAAGCACACAGTTCGACATCTCGCGGTTGATAAAATCTATCTTTTCATCGTCGAGCAGTATGCCGTTTGTAGTTATCGTAAAGCGGAAATTCTTGTTGTGCTGCTTTTCTATGCTGCGGGCGTATTTTACCGTTTCCACTACCGTATCCCACGCCATAAGCGGCTCGCCGCCGAAAAAGTCCACCTCGAGATTTACCCTATTGGCGGAATGCGCGATAAGATAGTCCATAGCGCGCTTGCCGGTTTCGGGAGACATCAGCATTCTGTCGCCGCCGAAGTCTCCGGTCTGCGCAAAGCAGTATTTGCACCTTAAATTGCAGTCGTGCGACACATGCAGGCACATCGCCTTTATAGGTGCGTTCAGCGCCATATCCGCGTATTTTTCGTAATCGTCCTCGGTAAATAACATACCCTCGTCGTAAAGGGTCTTAAGCTCGTTATAGCAGTCTTTTACCTCGTCGGCGGGATATTCGGACAGCTTGTCTGTTATTTCTTTAGGACATTCGTCAAAAAAAGGCGGCGCCGCATAGTCAAGCAAAGAGTATGCCAGCTCGTCCACCTCATGCACGCCGCCGCTGCATACGTCCAGCACGATATAGCGGCCGTTCTGTTTGAATTTATGTATCATAGATTTCCTTTCAAAGGCGGTACAAAAGTTAAAGGGGCTGTCCTGACAACCCCTTCCGTTATCATTTATGCAGTGCCGTTTACTTAACAGCCTCGCACTTCTGGTTTGCTACAGTGCAGCTTGTCTTGCATGCCGACTGGCAGGAAGTCTGGCACTTTCCGCAGCCGCCCTTTTCGGCAGTCTGCTTTAAGTTAGCCTTGTTGACTGTTTTGATATGCTTCATAGCTTTGTCCTCCCTATATTTGTTTTACGAGCTTAGGCGTATGAGAATCTAATCCCGGCTCGTTTTATTCGTCTATTTTATTTTAGCATATATCTAAAATTATTTCAATACCTTTTTGAAAAAATTTACTGACCGTAGTAAGCGTTTTTACCGTGCTTTCTGAGATAATGCTTATCCAGAAGAGTCTGCTGCATACGCTCGGTATTTATATCCAGCAGCAGATCCATCATCGCCATTTTCGCCACCTGCTCCATTACCGTGGCGTTGTATACCGCGTTGTCCGGACTTTTACCCCAGGCGAACGGGCCGTGACTGTGTACGTTTACGCCGGGTATCGCGTCGGGGTCGATATTGCGGCTTTTGAAGGTGTCTATTATTATCGTGCCGGTCTCCTTTTCATATTCGCCGTTTATAGCTTCATCGGTCATTTTTCCGGTGCAGGGGATATCGCCGTAGAAATAATCGGCGTGCGTCGTGCCTAACGCCGGAATATCCCGCCCGCTCTGGGCGAAAGCGGTGCAGCAGGTGGAATGGGTATGCACTACCCCGCCTATGTTCGGGAAAGCCTTATATAACTCCACATGCGTCGGCGTGTCGGAGGAGGGGTTCAGCTTTCCCTCTACGCGCTTGCCGTCAAGGTCTACTACCACCATATCGTCGGGCGACATAACATCGTAATCCACGCCGGACGGCTTTATTACCACCAGTCCGGACTGCCGGTCGATACCCGAAACATTCCCCCAGGTAAACAGCACCAGCCCGTTTTTCACCAGCGCCATATTCGCGTCGTATACCTGTTTTTTAAGCTGCTCCAGCATAATGTCCTCCTTTAATATTTGCAGCGCTTATAAAAACGGTTTTTCAGCCGCTTTATAAACTCTTTTCTCATCTCATATATATCGGTCATCAAAAGCTGCGATTTGTTTATACAAAACGCCGAATCATGCGTCAGATATAACAGAAAGCAGTTTTTCAGCTCGTATATGGCAAAGATAGTGTCCCATTTTGCGGTAACGTCGGTAGCGGTGCGCCCGCCGTATATCCGTATACCCATGCCGGTTATCTCCAAAGTACGGGTGGTATTGAGCACCACCTTACCGTATTTTACGCCGTCCTTTACCTTTTTATTTACTCTTATAATAGTGATCGGTATCTCCGACAGAAATATCACCGCCGCCACTATCCCTACGACAGGCGGTATTATGTTCAGTATAGTGAGCGTTATCACAATTGCAGCCGCCACGCACGAAGCCGCAATCATCATTATATTGCTCTTCTTTTGGCGGTACTCGGTGAAATGCACCAGCTGCTTATAATCCTCCGCGGAAGTTGTTATCTCCTTTTTGATATACATATCTCTTTGCTCCTTTTGTTCATTCTTTCTCTGTTCTGTCAATTATCTGAAATTTCATATTTATTATGCGGCGTTCCTCCGCTTCTGTCACGGTTATCAGAAAATCATCGGTCTGCACCGTGTCGGATACCTGCGGTATTCTGCCGAAAAGCTCCATCACCCAGCCGCCGACGGTGCGCGAACTGCTGTCTATCTCAAGATTGTGGCCGGTCTTGTTTTGCCAGTAGCGTCTGAAAGCGTTCAGCGATACGTCGCCGTTTATCCTGAAAGAATTATCCGAAAGATAAGTCAGCGGGGAGACTACCTCGTCGTTTTCGTCCCATATCTCGCCTACCAGCTGTTCAAGGATATCCTCCAGCGTGACTATGCCCAAAGTGCCGCCGTACTGATCCAGCACCACCGCCATGTGTATCTTCTCACGCTGCATCGTCCGCAGAATGTCCGATATTTTCATTAAATGCGGGAAGTAGCTTATCTCCTGCATTATATCCTTTATCAGAAAATCCCCCCGTTCCTTTTGGGCTATATACGCCATGAAAAAGTCCTTTTGACTGATGAAGCCGCATATCTTATCCAGCGAGCCCTCATACACGGGCAGGCGGGAAAAGCTGCTGTTCATGAAAATTTCCCGCACCTTTTCGGTGTCGTCGTTTATGTCGACGCCCACTATGTCGACTCGGTGGGTGATTATCTCGTCTACCACCGTTTCGTCAAACACCAGTGCGCTTTTTACAAGGTCGCTTTCCTGCTCCTCCAGTACGCCCTCGTCCTCTATCTCGTCGATTATCTTGATAAGCTCCTGCTCGGTGACGGTGACTTCTTTTTTATTGCCGCCGAACAGCTTTGACGCGGCTTTCTTTAACAGCAGGAAGAACGCCGACAGCGGTGTGAAAATATAGGTCAGCACCGTGAGGATACCGCTCACTCCCACCGACATGCCCTCGGAATGGTCGTTCGCTATGCTCTTTGGCAGCACCTCTCCGAAGATAAGCAGCAGCAATGTAAGCACAACGGTAGCGGCAAGCGGGCCGTGATCCTCTCCGAGCAGACTTACGGCAAATACCGTTGCGATAGAGGACGCGGCAATATTGACGATATTGTTGCCTATAAGTATCGTGGTAAGCACCTTGTCGTATTTTCCCACCAGCTTAAGAGCGAGCTTTGCGCCTTTTGAACCGCTTTCCGCCATGCTTTGAAGCCGTATTCGGTTAGCGGCGGTAAGCGCCGTTTCACTCGCGGAGAAAAACGCGGAGCAAAGCACCAACGCCAGTATTATCGCCAGTTCCATTGACGGTCAGATACCTCCGTAAAGCTCATATTTTCTCGCACTTGAATCTTCCGACGAAATGCGCGTTCTTATCTATCAGCGCCTCAAAGCGGTATGTTCCCGGCTCGTAATTGGCTGCGGTGTCATCGTTTACCACTTCATAGAAAAATACGTTTGCGTCGCCGTTGTCCAGACGATTCACCGCGCAGCGGCATTTTCCGTTAGCTACCGCCTGCTGTATGAACGGAAGTTCAAGGTCGCGTGAGATGAAGCATTCTCTGTTTACCGGTATGTCATATTCTCCGTCGGGAGTAACTACGCTGCTAAGCATTTGTTCAAGCACGGTCATTCTCCCCTGTGCTGAGGTTTTCGGCTTTATCTCGCCCATTATCAGCGGCTGACCGTTGACCTTCCAGCAGGGACGTACCACCTCGGCAATATCGCCGACCTGCATATCGATATGCTGATCGCGCACGGAATAGAAGTTAAAGGTGTAGCGGTCGCAGACAAGCTCTTTATCGGTGCTGCGGACTATGCCGCCCTCCTCCAGCACGTCCAGAAGCTCGCCGGCTTTTTCCTTGAAGGTGTCTTCTTCCCAGAACTCATAGCCGCCGAAATTCTGCTGCCAGTATTTTTTGAGCGCACTGCCGCCGATAAGCGCCTGTATGCGTATCTCCCAGTCAAACAGCACGCCGCGGCGGTTGGAGCTTGCACCGGTCTTTACCATATATAAAGGCTCAAGCAGCTCCTCAAATATCTGAAGATTATCCACCGCGTCCTGCGCCGCCTGCCTGTATTGCGAATTATCCGGCTTCTCGGGCTCTACATTCAGCGGGGAGGGGTCTATAGTGAATATCTCCTCGGCGTTTACTTTAAGGTCCGGCTTGGGAGTATCCTTGACCTGTGCCCCCTCTCCGAACAGGTCCTCTATCGACGCGGTGTTGTCCTTTTCCGGCAGATCGAAAAAGTCTACCGTGCGGTCATTATCTATTATGTCGTCCGAAAGCTCGTCTATCAGCTTTTGCGCCGAATGCTCCTCCTCGGGAATATTAAGGCTGTTGTCAAAAAATCCGCCCTCGCTTTCCTCCGGCTCGGCATTTTCCGGCTCAACCGCCGGAGCAACTTCTTCCGCTACGGGTTCAACTACCGGAGTAACTTCTTCTACCGGAGTTTCAGTCACAGGTTCAACCATAGGGGCGGGCTCTTCTGCTATGGGTTCAATCACGGGAGTAGGTTCTTCCTCCACAGGTTCGACCGCCGGTTCGGGTTTTTCCTCGACAGGTTCAGCTACCTGAGCGGGTTCTTCTACCACGGGTTCGGCTACCGGAGCAGGTTCTTCCGCCACAGGCTCGACGACCGGAGTAACTTCTTTAGCCACCGGTTCAGCCACAGGCTGAACCATAGGAGCAGGTTCTTCCTTGACAGGTTCGGCTACCGGAGCAACTTCTTCTATAACAGGTTCAACGACTGGTGCGGGTTCTTCTATCGCAGGCTCAGCCGCTGGCACAGGTTCTTCCTTGACAGGTTCGACCACCGGAGCAGGTTCTTCTGCTACGGGTTCAACAGCGGGGACAGGTTCTTCTATCGGGGTTTCCTCGACAGGTTCGGCTATCGGAGTAGGTTCTTCTACCGGAGTTTCCTCGACAGGTTCAGCTACCTGAGCGGGTTCTTCTACCACGGGTTCAACGACCGGAGTAACTTCTTTAGCCACCGGTTCAGCCGCAGGCTGAACCATAGGAGCGGGCTCTTCCTTGACAGGCTCGGCTACCGGAGCAACTTCTTCTATAACAGGTTCAACGACTGGTGCGGGTTCTTCTATCGCAGGCTGAACCATGGGGGCAGGTTCTTCTACCGGAGTTTCCGCTACAGGTTCAACTATCGGGGCGGGCTCTTCCGTCGGAATTTCCTCAACGGGTTCGGCTATCGGAGTGGGTTCTTCTATCGGGGTTTCTGCCACAGGCTCAACCACCGGAGTAACTTCTTCAGCCACAGGTTCAACCGTCGGAGTAACTTCTTCTACCGGAGTTTCCTCGACAGGTTCAACGACCGGTTCAGCCGCAGGCTGAACCATGGGAGCGGGTTCTTCTACCGGAGTTTCAGTCACAGGCTCAACTATCGGAGCAGGTTCTTCCGCTATGGATTCAACGACCGGAGTAACTTCTTCTACCGGAGTTTCCTCGACAGGTTCAACCACCAGTTCAGCTGCAGGCTGAACCATGGGAGTGGGTTCTTCCTTGACAGGCTCGACCACCGGAGTAACTTCTTCCGCTACAGGTTCAACGACCGGTTCAGCCGCAGGCTGAACCATAGGAGCAGGTTCTTCTATTGGAGTTTCCGCTACAGGCTCAACAATCGGGGCGGGCTCTTCCGCTACGGGTTCAACTATCGGAGCAGGTTCTTCCTTGACAGGTTCGACCGCCGGTTCGGCTTTTTCCTCGACAGGTTCAGCTACCTGAGCGGGTTCTTCCTTGACAGGTTCGGCTACCGGAGCGACTTCTTCTATCGGAGTTTCAGCCACGGGTTCTACCGCCACCGGTTCAGCTGCAGGCTGAACCATAGGAGCGGGTTCAGATACCGGAGCAGGTTTTTCCGTCGGGGTTTCTTTATGATCAGTATGACGGGATTTGACAAAGCTTTCGCTGGTCACCCAATCGGCCTCGTCCACCTCTTTTTTTAGAGGAGTTGTCTGCTTGTCCAATTTTCTCTTTACTGCGACTGCCGCCGCTGCTGCCGCTGCCGCTGCTGCCGCCGCAGCCAATGCTCCGGCTAATTTCATGTCATTACCCCCTATTCTACGCTTTTAAGCGCTTCGACCATATTTACATATTTCAGCTTGCGGTGCATGAACAACATCACTATCACCGCAAACACAAGAGTCAGCAGTATCGACCAGATAAAGCTCAGCAGGTGTACCTCCCGCCCGAACATTACAATATCTATCTCCGCTGTGCGTACCACAAAATCCAGCAGTATCCTGCCGAGCACCAGTCCGACCGCAGTACCTAATAAGGTCAGCAGAACGGTTTCACGGAACACGTACACCGACACTTCTTTATCATAAAAGCCCAGCACCTTAAGCGTCGCTATCTCGCGTATCCGTTCGTTTATATTTATGTTGGTAAGATTATACAGCACGATGAACGCCAGTATTCCGGCGCATACTATCAGCACTACAACTATAAGCTGTAAGGATTTTATCATCTGTCGGAAGGTGTCTCCCACCGAGGTCTTAAAGCTCACCGCCGCTACGCCGTCTATCTCCATCAGCTTTTCCGCCAGCTCGTCTTTCCATTCCTCCTCGGCGTCATCGCCGTAAGGAGTATTGAAATAAAACGTATTGTAAGGTAACTTTTCGTCGAAAAGCTCTTGATACAGCGGGCCTGAGATGTATACATAGTGATAAGCGTAATTTTCACATATCGCACCTATCACCGCGTCGGCGCTTTCCGTGTCTGAAAGGGATAACGTGATACTGTCGCCGACCTTTACCCCGCCGAGCAATGACGCGAGCTTTTCATTTATTATTACCTTATCGTCGCCGAGGTCGTATTTCTCTCCGGTGATACGGTCGCGGACGTTGACGTATTTTTTCAGCGCCTCATTGCTGTCTACGCCGTAAATATTCGCGTCGGCGCTGTTTTTACCGCTTTTGACGGTTATCTGTTTTTGATATACCGCTTCAGCGTCGCAGTCGTATTCTTCGAGCAGCTCGGTCGTTTCTCTGCGGCCGGTGGAAGAAATATCCTGGCATATCGCCATGCCGTTGTAAAGGCTTATCTCCTCGAACTGCTTATTAAGGATATCGCTTACGCTGTCGTATATGCCGAATCCGGTAAGCAGCAGGGCGGTACAGCCCGCTATCCCGACTACCGTCATCAGCATGCGCCGCTTATATCTGAACAGGTTGCGCATGGAGACCTTTCTGCTGAAAGAAAGGTGCTTCCAGATAAATCCGATGCGTTCAAGCAATATCTTTTTACCGCTTTTGGGAGCTTTCGGGCGCATAAGCGACGCGGGCTGCTCCCTTAAAATATTCTTGCAGGAGAAATACACGGTCAGACCCGCTAATATGAACGCCGCAAGCACTACCAGCAGCATAAGCCCGAAATCATACGGCGTGAGATACTGCGGCAGCTCGTACATCATTCCGTAAGCGTTCATGATTATATACGGGAATACCTTCATACCGACGAATATACCGAACACCGCACCGATAAGCGCGGCGGACAATCCGTACAGCATATATTTGAACATTATCGCGCCGCTGCCGTAGCCTAACGCTTTGAGCGTGCCTATCTGGGTGCGCTGCTCCTCCACCATTCTTGTCATGGTGGTAAGGCATACCAATACCGCCACCATCGCAAAGAATAACGGGAATATCAGCGAGATATTGCGTATCCTCTCGGCGTTCTGCCCGTACTCGGAAAAACCGGTGTTGTCGGTGCGGTCGAAAATGTACCATTCCGGCGCGGCAAGGTCGTTTATCTCTTTTCTCGCCTTGTCCAGCTCCGCCCGCGCGTCGGACAGCTTTTCCTCCGCCTCCAGCTTGCCTTTTTCATATTCGGCAACGCCGTCGTCATATTTCGATTTAGCCTCTTCGTATTCTTTAAGGCCGTCGCTGTAGGCTTTTTCGCCGTCTTCGTAATCCTTTACGCCCTGCTCGTATTCAGCAACGCCGTCGTTATATTTTTTAAGTCCGTCGTTGTACTGCTCTAGTGCTAAAGCGTACTGCCGTTCGCCGTCCTCGTACTGCTTAAGCCCGTCGTTATACTGCTTTTCGCCATCTTTATAAAGAGCTAAAGAATCCTCGTATTCTTTTTTTCCGGCGTTGAATTTTTCCAGCCCGCTTTGATATTCTTTAAGACTGTCGTTGTATTGTTTAAGACCCTCGGCGTACTGCTTTTCGCCGGCCTCATACTGTTTGCGGCTGTCGTCAAGCGTTTTCGCGCCGCTTTCATACTGCGCTAAACCCTGCTCGTAAAGCTGCTTTCCGGCATTAAACGCTTTAACGCCGCTTAAGTAATCCTGATATCCCTTATTATATTGTTCAAGCCCGTCGGAATACTGCTTATATCCGGCATTGTACTGCTGTAAGCCGGCTTCATACTGCGCCTTGCTTATATCAAGCTCCTGCTGCTTTTGACTGAGCGCGGCGTACATCGCCTGAGCCTGCTCCTCGGTGATAAGTCCCTGCTTCACCTGCAAATCGATAAGAGTGCGGTTATTATCTATCTCGGCCTGCCCCGCGTCCAAAAGCTGCTTTGCGCTGTCAAGCTGCGATTTGGTATCGTCAAGCTGCGCTTTTGTGGCGTCAAGCTCTCTTTTTGAGCCGTCGAGCGTTTTTTTAGCGTTATTAAGCTGCTTTTCGGTGTCGCTCAGCTGCTTTGCGGAATCGTCAAGCTGTTTTTTACTTGCGGCAAGCTCCCGCTCTCCGTCAGATAGCTGCTTTGCGGAATCGTCCAGCAGCCTGCGGTTATCGTCAAGCTCTTTCTTGCCGTCGTCCAGCTGCTTTTTAGCGTCGCTCAGCTGTTTTTCGCTGTCGTTTATCTCTTTTTCGGCCGCTTGCAGCTTGGGAAGATTCTCGTCCAGCTCTTGCTTAGCGTCGTCAAGCTGCTTTTTGGTATCGTCTAACAGCGCGCGGCTGTCGTCCAGCTCTTTTTTGCCGTCGTCCAGCTGTTTTTTGGAGTCCTCCAGCTGTTTTTTGCCGTCCTGCGTCTGCTTTTTGGCGTCGTCCAGCTGTTTTCTGGAATCCTCAAGCTCTTTCTTGCCGTCGTCAAGCTGCTGTTTAGCGTCGTCAAGCTCGGCTTTTGCGTCGTCGAGCTGCTTTTCGGCGTCCGCTTTTTTCTCTTCATATTCCTTTTCGCCGTCGGCAAGCTCTTCCTCCGCCTCGGATACTATTTCCTCACGGCGAAGCACCTTGCGTTCGTCCCCGACCTTTTCGAGTATCTCCTTTACCTCGTCGCGCAGGTCGGAGTAATCGTCGGAATACGCGTTATACGGAGTAAGTCCGTCCACTGTGACATACACCGTTGTATAATATTCGTAAGTGAAATTTTCCTGCGGGATATATGCGGTGGTATCTATCGCGCCGCTGCCTATAGTGGTATTGCCGCGTCCGGTATCGTCTATGAACATCGGCGAATTATAAAAGCCGACTATCGTGTATTCGGTGCGAGTAAGATCATCCTCTATATCGTTACCGCTGAGCTTTAACGTATCTCCTATTTTATAGGAGGAATGCAAAGTAGAGCCGTCGATCAGACACTCGTCGGGCGACTGCGGCAATCTGCCGTCGGTTATCAAAAGGGTGTTGTATTCGTTGTTCTTTTCCGGTTCGTCCAGAGAATACAAACGTACTATGTCGCCGCCCTCGTTTTCTCCGAGAAAGCAATCGGCGTAATAGGCGGGATAGACGTGTACCCCGTCGGCAGACTCTTTCAGCGCGGTTATATCCTTTTCGTCAAAGCCGTAGGTGGAAATCAGCCTGAAATCCATAAGGTTGCTATTGTCAAAATATGTATCGCTGGACAATTTCATATCATTTTCGGAAACGGTCAGTCCCGCGAAAAATCCGCAGCCTATCGCAAGTATACCGAAAATGGAAATAAATCTGCTTTTCGTCCTGACTATCTCTATCAGGGCGTTTTTCAGCATGGCGTTTTTCATTCAGCCGCTCCCTTCCGTTACCACTCTATCGTTTCAACGGGAGAGGGGGCGCTGTTCAGGCGGACTTCCTCCACCTTGCTGCTCTTCATTCTTATAACTCTGTCAGCCATGGGGCAGATAGCGGAGTTGTGAGTTACTAATACCACCGTCATTTTTTCCTCGCGGCAGGTCTGCTGAAGTAAAGCGAGTATCATTTTACCGGTAGCGTAATCAAGCGCGCCGGTAGGCTCGTCGCACAGCAGCAGCTTTGGCTTTTTCGCAAGGGCGCGGGCTATCGCGACGCGCTGCTGTTCTCCACCCGAAAGCTGCGCGGGAAAATTGTCCATCCTGTCCTTAAGTCCCACCTTTTCGAGTATCTCTTCGGCGGGGATAAAGTCCTTTGCGCTTTGAGTGGAAAGCTCAACGTTTTCCTTTGCGGTAAGATTCGGTATCAGGTTATAAAACTGAAAGATGAATCCTATATCAAAGCGGCGGTAGGAGATAAGCTTTTTCCTGTCGTAAGAGCTTATTTCGCTGCCGTCCACGGTGAATACTCCGGAGGTGGGCGTATCCATGCCGCCGAGTATATTGAGCACGGTGGTCTTGCCCGAACCGGACGGCCCTACGATTATCGCAAATTCTCCCTGCTCTATATCAAAGCTTACGCAGTCGTTCGCACTTATGGTGATATCGCCCATGCGATACTGCTTTGTTATATTATCCAGACTAACGAAACTCATCTGTTGACCTTTCTTTTTTGAAAATGCACATATTACAACTATGCTTGCAAAGCAAGCATCTCTTATTTCGGATTTTTGTGCGGTTTTGCGAAGCAAAATTGCTGACCGTACTCAGCAAAGCGCAAAAACTCACAGTCTGAAAAATTTATTTTTTTCCAGACTTACTCATATTAAATATAAGTATAACATTTTTTTTAGTTCAATGCAACATTTTTGACCGAATTTTAATCAAAATTCATCAATGCTTTTTGATATATCGTAGAAAATCGGTATTTCGCCCTGAAAATTAAAAAATCACAGTTGATATTGCCGGCGGAATATGGTACAATTACTCTGTAGAATTAAAAAGAATTAAAATAGCACAGGCATCGCTGCGGGCGGCTTAGGTGTTGCTCCGGTATGCCTGACCATAGGAGAATTATAGGAGAGAGTAAAATGCTCAAAGGCAAACTGAAAGGATATATCGCGGCGATATCCGTTTTGATATGCTGTGTTATGCTTTGCGTATCGGCTTATGCCGAGGAAACATATACCGCAAAGTGGACGGAGCCGTATGTCAAAACGATATTCAACGAGCAAAACGGTCTGCCCACCGGAGAGGCGAACGCCGTTGCCCAGACCGACGACGGTTATATCTGGATAGGCAGCTACGGCGGACTGATACGCTATGACGGCAGCACGTTTTCTAATTTCAGCAAGGACGGCAGCATATCCTCCTCATCGATACGCTCGCTGTTCGTGGATTCCTCCGGCAGACTGTGGATAGGGACTAACGACGCGGGGGTATATCTGTACGAGGACGGAGAATTCACACTTATAAAAAGTCCCGGCGACTATACGTTTTTATGCATAAGGGATTTTGCCGAGGGGCCGGACGGCAGGATATACGCCGCCTCCACCTCTGGTATGTGTGAGATAAAGGACGGAAGTCTTCAAGTGTACACCGACGACGAGCTTGTCGGGGAAACGGTATATTCCGTCGCCTGCGATCCGCTGGGCAGAGTATGGGCCGCGATGAACTCCGGCAAATGCGCGGTGGTAAAGGACGGCAAGGCGGAGATGATAGTGTCCTCCGACGAGATATTCGATTCCGCGGAGATATACTGCACCGCCTCCGATAAGGACGGGAACATTTACCTCGGTTCTTCCGGCAACGAGATAGCAAAGCTAACCTTTGACGGCGAGGGAAATTACACCGTAAAGCAATACTCGGCGGGCTACATAGAAACTCATAACAAGATAGAAGTGAACGGCGACGGCAGGATAATAGTCTGCGGCGAGCACGGTTTTGTTCTGCTGGACGAAAACGGCGAGATACTCATGTTCGACGACACCAATCAGACGATGCCGACCAACGACGCGGTGATAGATTACGAGGGGAATATCTGGTTCGCCTCGTCGAATTACGGCGCTATAAAATATACCCGCGGCTGCATAGATTCTCTCGGCGAACACAGCGATATCGCCGGTATTTCGGCAAACGCCGTGACTAAGGCAGACGGGCTGTTTTATGTGGCGCACGACGGCGGTCTTGAGGTGGTAAACGCCGACGGAGAGCCGGTGGAAAACAAGCTTACCGAATTATTAAAAGGCAAAAGAGTACGCCACGTCATGACGGACAGCAAGGGCATGGTATGGGTATCTTCATATACCGATCACGGCGTGATATGCTACGACCCGTCCACCGGTGAAATGACAGACTATAATCAGGAAAACGGCATGGTGAGCGATCTTGTGCGCCTGACGGTAGAGCTGTCGGACGGCTCTTACGCGGCCGCTACCCAAGAGGGCGTAAATATCATAAAGGACGGCAAGGTCACCCAGACGTATAACGCTAAGAACGGACTTGCGGTGTCGGCGATATTGTGCATGGCGCAGGACGAGGACGGCACGCTTTATATGGGAAGCGACGGCGGCGGTATCTACGCGCTGAAAGACGAAAAGATAACCTATTACGGCTTTGAGGATTCCCTTGAAGAGGGCGTTGTGCTGAGAATGCTGCCGGACAGCGATTCCGACGGGTATTTTGTCAGCGCGGGCAGTAATCTTTACTACTGGGATAAAAGCAAGTTCAGAAAGCTTGAGAATTTCATAAAAGGCGCGGGCAGTATTTTTGATTTTTATGACCGCGACGGCAAGCTGTGGCTGCTGCAAAATAACGGAGTGATAGAGCTTGACAAGGCGAAATTGCTCAGCGGAGAGTTCACCGAGGGCAAAGAATACAGCTTCAGGCACGGGCTTACCGGCTCGCTCAACGCTAACACATGGAATTATCTCGACGAGGACGGAACGCTGTATATCGCTACCCGTCAGGGGATAAGCGTATTCAAGTTTTCCGGAACCGACGCGCCGCTGCCGAACGTTATTATAAACGACGTTACGGTGGACTCCGATACCTACAGCGGAATGGCGGAGCTGGATATACCGGCGGGCGCTCAGCGTATCACTTTGGATTTTGCGGCGCTGTCCTACACCGGCAACTCCGATTTTGAAACGGTGTATCAGCTGGAGGGATTCGATTCGGAGGAGATAGCGCTTGACTCCGGTTCAAGCGATAAGGTAAGCTATACCAACCTGCCCGGCGGCTCTTACACGTTTACCGTAAGGGTGTTTTATCCCGATTCGCCGGACGACGTAAGGACCTGCTCTATAAGGCTGAACAAGGCGAAGTATTTATATGAATATCCGCTGTTCTGGGTGCTTATCGCGGCGGCTCTTATAATCGTCGCGGCGGCGACCGCGCATTTTGTAATGGCGGCACGGCTCAAAGCGGCAAAGCGCAGGCAGGAGGCTTATAAGCAGATCGTCGAGCAGTCGCTGAAAACCTTTGCGGGAATGATAGACGCGAAAGACAAGTATACAAACGGCCATTCGCTTAGAGTGGCGGCATATTCAAGAGAGCTTGCAAAGCGCATGGGACTCGACGAGTCGGAGCAGGAGAGGATATATTATATCGCGCTGCTGCATGATATAGGCAAGATAGGCATACCCGACCGGATACTTAATAAGCCCGGCAGGCTCACCGATGAGGAGATGAACGTTATCCGCACGCATCCGGCGATAGGCGGCAGGATACTCAAGGATTTCACTGCGCTGGAGGGAATTTCGCAGGGCGCGAGATACCACCATGAGCGCTATGACGGACACGGCTACTGCGAGGGCAAGGCGGGGCTTGATATCCCGCTGGAGGCGCGCATAATCGGCGTTGCGGACACTTATGACGCGATGAGCAGCGACCGCTGCTACAGAAAGGCGCTGTCCAGAGAGAAGATAGAATCCGAATTGCAAAAGGTCAGCGGAACGCAGCTTGACCCCGCGATAGTTCCGCACATGCTGAGCATGATAGAGGACGGAATCGCCCCGGTAAAGGAGACCTCCGAGGTGATAGGCGCTTTGGGTAAGGAAGATACCCCCGACGATACGGAATGATGATAGTGTAAAAATCGACCCCGGATTAAAGCGTCAGTCCATTAATAAGTTTTATCTGCCGAAAGGCTGTATGGCAATAAGCTATGCAGCCTTTCTTTTTTGTTCTGAGTGATGTTGTCGGCTTTAACCGTTGCATTCAAGATATTAGAAAGCACATGCTAATTCATGGTGCCTTTGCCCGTCAATTTAATGGTATGTGAATGATATTTTTTAGATAAACTCGTGCATAATTTTTTAGAGCAATCCTCGTGACGTATTAATACTTACGAACTATTCCGATAGACAGCACCAAGTAATTTTTCATAGTGCTTTGCATAGAAGAAGCATTTCAAAATTAAAAACGGACAGATTTTTGATCTGCCCGTTTCAACCTGTCGAAAAAGCCAAGCAAAAGCTTGGCTTTTTCGAATAAATATGGTATAATAAAAAGGGCGGTGATGAAATGCT
>CANQKE010000051.1 GCA_947624435.1 uncultured Ruminiclostridium sp. | reverse complement strand
CGCTGAGAGCAGCCGTACATGGCAATTTCATAAGTGAGGATAAACAGGACTAATGTGATCGCACACGCCTTAAAATCAAAGTTGTATTCGGGTACATTTTCCACATCGGCAAATACGATCGTTACCATGATTTTTAATAACGCATACTGATAGATAGTACCGATCGCAAATCCGATGTAAGAAAACGGTCTGTAACCTCCGAGGACCGCCTTGCTGCAATCGCTGTGTTTATAACCGAATACTCTCATCATAGCGATAGTTTTGGCGTTTCCTTTTACTACGCTTGAAAGCGATAAAAATAAGGTCATAAAAGCGAGTATCAAGCCTATAGTCATTATCATGACCGCCATTGTTTCGCTCGAAAGGTCTTTCATGGACATCGACATCTGCACCATAGCAGAGAAACAAAATGCCGAAAATGCGATAAAGAACACAAGTGTTTTTCTGCCTCTTACCGTGCTCCTCGTTAATTCTTTAAGAAAAGGCATATCCTTTGTTTCCTTTTTGCTTACCTTTGCCTTATACTCACGCTTTTCTTTCAGCAAATCAAGCACGGGATGTTTCAATCTTAAACAAGCATATATAACCGCTAAAGCCGCAAAGCTTATCGCAGGCACAACGATCAAAAGAAAAGCCAAGGATAAGTGAAACTGCACCTTGATTTCGGGAAAAAGATGGTCGGCATTTTGCAATTCATAGAAACTCGGCAGATAGAGAAAAGCCGCCACATATCCCAAAACGCAGCCGACGAAAACACTTAAACCAAACACCCAAAAATGCTTTGCGATCTTGAAGTTAAAATATCCGAGAGCTTTCAGTATTCCGAGCTCTTTACCGTGCGTATCTATGTAGTTCTTGACATAGAACAGGAGCATAATTACGGACGTTACGGCTAAACAACCGCCTGAAACGGCCGCGACGACCTTTCCCGTCGAAACGATCGCGTTATACATTGCAACGCCGCCTGCCGCTGTTATCTCATTTTTCATTGCTGTAATATCAATATTGTAATTCAAAAACAATGTACACACAAAAACAGCGCAGCAAGCGATAATGGATATGCCTATCAGTTTGAGCACGTCTTTCATTCCTACGATCATACCGTTACCACCCTATCTCATAAGCGGTCTTTTGCTTTTCGTTGGTAAAAGCCTCGGATATTTTCCCGCTGTTTATTTTCACGACTGTATTCGCCATTTGTGCTATATTTTGATTATGTGTCACCATTACAATGGTAAAAGCATATTCTTTATGCAGCTTGCAGATATAGTCAAGGACATGTCTGCCGGTCTGTTCATCGAGCGCGCCTGTCGGTTCATCCAAAAACAGCACCTTGGGCTTTTTCGCAAGAGCACGGGCAACGGAAACTCTTTGCTGTTCACCGCCCGAAAGCTCGCTCGGATATTTCTTCTGTTTATCTTCAAGCCCTACGGCGGTTATAATTTCCGCATATTCCCGATTATCGGCAAGATCGGCTCCCATTCTCACGTTCTTTTCGACGGTCATATTCGGTAGCAGATAATACTGTTGGAAGATAAAACCGATATTGTCCTTGCGAAATTGCGTCAATTCTTCATCGGATAATTTTGTAATGTCGCTTGTTCCGTATAAAACACTTCCGCTATCGGGGCGTTCCAATCCCGAAACAACGTTCAGGAAAGTGGATTTTCCCGACCCCGACGCGCCTAAGATCACGGTGAAATCTCCGTCGGCGATTTGCAGGCTGATACCTTTCAGCACTTGATTTCTATTTCCACCGGTCCCATAAGATTTTGTAATATCCGATACTGTGATCATTCTGCTTTGCCCCCTTTAATTTCTTTAAGCAAGCTTACAAATACCTCGGTTATCATCTTTCCGATTTCCTCGGCGGTAAATGAACACATATTTGTTGCACAAAGGACGGCTATTCCGTGTGAGTATATCCACAAATGCCGGTAAAGGGCTTCAGAGTCTTTCTTGCCAAGACCATATCCGTTCCTAACGGACCGCAATATTTGGTCATAGTTTTCATCTATGATCGGGAGAACGCCCGCAACGGACGGCTTCTGTGGCTGTTCGGACATAAAAAGTAATTGAAACAGCTTTGGCTCTTTGATAGCAAATAGGATATACTGCATACCTACGCCCTTAAAAGCCTGCTCCTGCTGTAATCCGACTTGAATATACCCCGCATAGAGGGCTTTCGCTGCCTTTTGTACCTTGGCTTGTACTTCCTCCATATTTTCAAATACGGTAAAAATCGGTTTTGGCGATGAACCCAGCTTTGTTGCAAGCGCCCTTGCCGTTAGCGCGTTTATTCCCTCTTCTCGTGTTAGATCCAAAGCGGTTTTTATGATCTCTTCCCGTGTGAATTTACATTTTGGCGGCATTTCTTTTCCTCCTATAATAAAGAAACGTATGTTTCGCAACATCTGTTTCTTATTATAACCGAATGCCGGTGATTTGTCAAGTGGTTGTTGACATTTTTTAGAGAGTTTTGTTTACATGAGCTTATATTTATTTCCTCGGAAATTCGTGTACACAAAAAACGAACCTGCATTGTTATGCAGGTTCACAGTGATTTGGCTGGGATAGCTGGATTTGAACCAGCGGATGACGGAGTCAAAGTCCGTTGCCTTACCCCTTGGCTATATCCCAAAATATTAGCCGCCCTTCGCAAAAAACAGCGCAGAGCGGCATCTGCTTGATATGGGGTAGAAGAAGGGATTCGAACCCTTGGTCTTCGGAGCCACAATCCGACGCTTTAACCAGCTAAGCTACATCTACCATATGGCACGCCACACAGGATTCGAACCTGTGACCTACCGCTTAGAAGGCGGTTGCTCTATCCAGCTGAGCTAGTGGCGCATACAGCCATTATACATAAATAAAGTCCTCACCGAGTGAGAACTGTTGGAGCGGGTGATGGGAATCGAACCCACACAACCAGCTTGGAAGGCTGGGATTCTAGCCATTGAACTACACCCGCAAATGTCATTTCAGTGACGCTTGTATATTATAACACGACAAACAAAAAATGTCAAGTGCTTTTATAAATATTTTTTTGAAAAAGCGTCGATACGGCTTTTCAAAAGCGTAACACCTGCCGCGGTCATCCGCGATAAAGCCGCGTCAAGCGCTTTATTAAACAAAAGAACCCAGCATACACTGAGTTCTTTAGTATGGTTGTCCACCGCTGGAGCTGATACCCAGATTCGAACTGGGGACCTCATCCTTACCAAGGATGCGCTCTACCGCCTGAGCCATATCAGCCTGACAGTTAGTTATTATATCATAAAAAAAAAGACGTGTCAAGCATTTTTTGCAATTTAATGAAAATAATTTTATCCGACGCGGGATTAAATTTGCGCACATGGCGTTTTCCCTCTTGCAAAAGTCTATAAAAAATGGTATACTGTCAAAAGACAGTATAAGACGAAAGGACTAAAGAAAATGAAATTAGGTATGGTCGGACTTCCGAATGTCGGCAAAAGCACTCTGTTCAATGCGCTTACTAACGCGGGGGCGGAATCCGCTAACTACCCGTTCTGCACGATAGAGCC
The DNA here is from genome assembly GCA_947624435.1 of uncultured Ruminiclostridium sp. Lineage (GTDB taxonomy): Bacteria > Bacillota > Clostridia > Oscillospirales > Ruminococcaceae > Ruminiclostridium_E. The sequence goes on along the minus strand of CANQKE010000051.1, from coordinate 12,771 downwards.
GAATGTAGGCATAGTTTCCGTTCCGGACGAGCGTCTGGACAAGCTGGCCGAAATGTATCATCCGGAGAAATTCACGCCGGCTACGCTGGAATTTGTGGATATTGCCGGACTGGTAAAGGGCGCGTCCAAGGGCGAGGGTCTGGGCAACAAATTTCTTGCGGATATTCGTGAAGTGGACGCGATCGTTCATGTTGTGCGGTGTTTTGAGAACGACAATATAATCCACGTTGACGGCAGCATAAACGCGTCAAGAGATATCGAAACTATCAACCTTGAACTGGTATTTTCCGATATAGAGATAGTACAGCGCAGGCTGGACAGGTCGAAAAAGCAGATGAAAGGCGATAAAAGCCTGACGGCGGAGGTAGAGCTGCTGGAAAAGCTGCTGGCTCATCTGGAGGAAGGCAAGTCCGCGCGCGCGTTCGATTTTAACGAGGAAGATATAGAAATTATCAAGACTATTCCCCTGCTGTCAAACAAGCCGGTCATATACGCCGCAAATCTTTCCGAGGCGGATTTTACCGGAGATATAGAGAAAAACGAGCAGTATCAGGCGGTCAAGGAGATAGCCGAGCAGGAGCACAGCGCGGTCCTTCCTATATGTGCGCAGATAGAGGCGGAAATAGCGGATATGGAGGACGAGGACAAGCAAATGTTCCTATCAGAGCTGAATCTGGAACAATCCGGACTTGCCCGCATAATAAAAACCGGCTACAGTCTGTTGGGGCTTATCTCCTATCTTACCGCAGGACCGCAGGAAGTCAGGGCGTGGACTATAACCAAGGGTACAAAAGCGCCTCAGGCAGCGGGAAAGATACACACGGATTTTGAAAAAGGCTTTATCCGTGCGGAAATAGTGTCGTTTGACGATCTTATGGCGTGCGGTAATATGAATGCCGCCAAGGAAAAAGGTCTTGTAAGGCTGGAGGGCAAGGATTATGTGATGCGCGACGGCGACGTCGTTTTGTTCAGATTTAACGTCTGAAACCGGAGGCAGGTATGAAGGTTCTTTTATATTCCGAAAACATGAGATTTATAAAAGTGTCCGGTCTGGGACGCGCCATTCTTCATCAAAAGCAGGCACTTACCGAGCACGGGATAACTTTTACCGACAAGCCGTCCGATACCGACTGGGACGTCGTTCATATAAACACCTACGGACTGAACTCCCGCCGTATCGCAAAAAAAGCGCATAAAAACGGCAAGGCGGTGGCATATCATGCACATTCCACCAAAGAAGATTTCATGGACTCCTTTATCGGGTCGAATATGTTTGCGGGCGTGTTCAAGAAATGGATATGCTCCTGTTATAACCTCGGAGATGTTATACTCACCCCTACCGAGTATTCAAAATCGCTTCTGGAGGGATACGGGATAAAAAAGCCTATCTTCGCGGTATCAAACGGCGTGCGGCTGAGCTTTTTTGAGCATAAAGCCGATGACAGAGCCGATTTTCGGAAAAAATTCGGCTATTCCGAAAGCGATAAGGTGGTAATGGCGGTAGGGCTTTACCTGCGCAGAAAAGGCGTGCTGGACTTTGTCGAGCTGGCAAAAGCCATGCCGGAATATAAGTTTATATGGTTCGGCAAAACGCCGCTTTTCACCGTGCCGCACGAGGTGCGCAAGGCTGTAAAAACAAAGCTTCCGAACCTGTGCTTTGCGGGATATGTGCAGCCGGAGGAACTCAAAAAAGCATATATCGGCTGCGACGCTTACATCTTCCCTACTCACGAGGAGACCGAGGGCATCGTGCTGCTTGAGGCGCTCGCGGCTAAAGCTCCCGCTGTAATAAGGGATATACCGGCGTTCTCGTGGCTGTCCGAAAACGAAGTTTATAAGGCGAAAGACAACGCGGATTTTATTACAAAAATACGCGGCGTTATCGATGGAAGTTTGCCCTCTCTGGCGGAAAACGGCTATAAGGCGGTAGAGGACAAGGATATAAGCCTTATCGGAGAAAAGCTGGAAAATGTATACTTAACAGCACAAAAAGAGCTTAAAAAAAGCAAAAATCAAGATAAATAAAGGAAAAAGCGCAAAAAAGCCCTTGACTTTTTATTTTTCTTCTGATATAATAAGACTTGCCGCATGTTCAAGGTAAATAAAGCGGATACGGCGTGTATCCCACCTTTTACAGCGAGATTTTGAAAGAGGTATTATTATGTACGCAATTATTGAAACCGGCGGAAAGCAGTATCAGGTACACGAGGGCGACGAGATCTTCGTGGAAAAGCTGGACGCCGAGGGCGAGATCACCTTTGACAAGGTGATAATGGTCGGAAAGGACGACGGCACTGTAGTCGGCGCTCCTTATGTGGACGGAGCAAGCGTTAAAGCTACTCTCATCAAGAACGGCAAGGGCAAGAAGATAACGGTGTTCACCTACAAGCCCAAGAAGTCCAGCAAGCGCACGATGGGTCACAGACAGCCCTACAGCAAGGTAAAGATAGAAGCTATCAACGCATAAGATGATAAAGGCAGTTTTTACCGAGGCTGACGGCAAGCTGATAGGGTTTTCCCTTTCGGGACATTCCGACCAAAGCCGCAGCGGACAGGATATTGTCTGCGCAGGCGTTTCAAGCGCTCTTATGCTGACGGTAAACACGATAACCGATTTCATCAAGGCAAAAGCCGAGGTAGACGTTGATCCCGAAAACGAGGGCTACGCTTCCCTGCTGCTAGCCGAGCCGTATGATGAACATGCGGCAGACATGATAGCGTCGTTTTACACCCATCTGAGTGCGATAAACGAGGACTACGGACAGATAAAGTTAAGTATCAAGAAAAAAAGCTAACCGGAGAAAGGAAAAAACGATGATAAAGATAAGCTTACAGCATTTCGCTCATAAAAAAGGTATGGGTTCTACCAAGAACGGACGTGACAGTGAATCCAAAAGACTCGGCGTAAAGCGCGGCGACGGTCAGTATGTGCTGGCAGGCAATATACTGGTTCGCCAGAGAGGTACGCACATCCATCCCGGCAATAATGTGGGACGCGGTTCCGACGACACATTATTTGCGCTTGTCAGCGGAAAGGTAAAGTTTGAGCGCTATGACAAGGGTCGCAAAAAGGTAAGCGTTTACACTGACTGAGAATAAAACATTACGGGCGGGACAACCGCCCTTTTTGTTGTAAATGAAAGGAGAAGTATATGTTTGTCGATATAGTAAATATATATATTAAGGCCGGAAACGGCGGCAACGGCGCTGTCTCCTTCCATAGGGAAAAGTATGTCGCTGCGGGAGGGCCTGACGGCGGCAACGGCGGAAAAGGCTCCGATATAGTATTTGTCGCAGACGATAATCTTTCCACTCTGATAGATTTCAGATATAAGAAAAAGTATATCGCTCCCGACGGCGAGAAAGGCGGCGCTAACCGCAAGACCGGAAAGAGCGCCGAGCCTACCGTCATAAGAGTGCCGCGCGGTACTCTGGTAAAAGACGCGAACACCGGCAGGATACTTGCCGATATTTCGGACGATGAGCCGGTAGTAGTCGCAAAGGGCGGCAACGGCGGCAAGGGCAACATGAATTTTGCGACCGCCACCCGTCAGATACCGAAGTTTGCAAAGCCGGGCTATCCCGGAGAGGAATACAACGTCACGCTGGAATTAAAGCTGCTGGCGGACGTAGGGCTGGTAGGCTTTCCTAACGTCGGCAAATCCACTTTTATCAGCGTGGTAAGCGCGGCCAAGCCCAAAATAGCGAACTACCACTTCACCACTATAACGCCGGTTTTAGGTGTGGTGAGCATCGGTGAAAGATCCTTTGTCATGGCGGATATACCCGGACTTATAGAGGGCGCCAGCGGCGGAGCGGGGCTCGGACATGAGTTTTTGCGGCATGTTGAACGCTGCCGCATGATCGTCCATGTGGTGGACGTTTCCGGAACAGAGGGACGCGACCCGCAGGAGGATTTTGAAAAGATAAATTTCGAGCTTAAAAATTTTTCGGAGGATATCGCCTCCCGCCCGCAGATCGTCGTAATGAACAAGGTCGACCTCGCAAGCGAAGAACAGGTGGAAAATTTCAGAAAGTTTATAGAAGATAAGGGGCTTCCCTGCTTTTCCTGCTGTGCGGCCGCGGCTCGCGGCACAGACGACGTTATAAAATATATCGCCGCTATGCTTGACAAGCTGCCGCCGGTAAAGCGTTACGAGACCGAGCCTTTGACGCAGGTGGAGCTGGACGAAAAAGAGCTTAAAAAGAAGCGCTTCACCGTTACAAAAGAGGACGGTATATATATCGTTGAAGCGCCGTTTTTAGTTCCTATCCTGCAAACCGTCAACATGGACGATTATGAGAGCTTGCAGTATTTTCAGCGCGTGCTGCGGTTCAGCGGCATAATAGACAAGCTGGAGGAAATGGGGATACAGGAAAACGACACCGTTTCCATTTACGATTTTGAGTTTGATTATATGAGATGAGCCTTAATATTTTCATACGGAGATTTTGATATGAACGATATAACGTCCGAAAAGGACGCACGGGCGCTCAGTCCGCTGATGCTGGCATTTTTCGGCGACAGTGTGTATGAGGTGCTGGTAAGGGAAAAAATCGTCAAAAGCGGCTCAAAGCCGATACATACTCTGCACAGTATGGCGGTCAAAAAAGTAAACGCCGGATTTCAGTCTTATGCGTCGGAGCAGATAGAAAAGCTGCTTACAGACGACGAGCTGGATATATTCAAGCGCGGAAGAAACGCCACCGGCAACAACGTTCCCCGCTCAAGCAACCCGAAAGATTATCACCGTGCCACCGGATTGGAGGCATTGTTCGGCTATCTGTATCTTTCCGGTCAGCATGAACGCATGAACGAGCTTTTTGAAACTATCTACGCTTTGGAACCGCCGGAAAAATAAGGAGGTATCCCATGAGCTCCCGCAAGAAAACAAAAAAGTCCGAAAAGCAGAAAAAACCGTTTCGCATACCAAAGCTGCTTAAAGATATACCGATAATAATCATAGGCGGGTTTTTATTCGCCTGCGGAGTGCAAACCTTTGCCGCGCCTAACGGTATAGCTTCCGGAGGCGTGTCCGGTATCGCGGTGATAGTTTCCCACCTTACGGGGCTCAGCGAGGGTCTGCTGTATCTGATCTTCAACGTACCCATAATGATAATCGGCTTTATCTTTCTCGGAAAGCTGCTGATGTTCAAAACGATAATCTCGATAATCACGATAACCGTTGCGACCGATTACGTTTTTGAGTTTCTGCCCAAATATGAGGGCGATACGATAATCGCAGCGATATACGGCGGCATACTGCTCGGAGCGGGACTTGGGCTGTGTTATTACTGCGAGGGTACGTCGGGCGGTACGGATATAATCAATAAGCTTATCAACCGGAAATTTCCGCAAATGAGTTTAGGCGTGATAACGTTCATGGTGGATATGGTGGTAATAGTCGCGGCTATATTCGCTTTCGGCAATTTAGAGGCGGGTCTGTATTCGCTCATCGCCATATTTGTATCCTCTAAGGTTATGGATATTCTTATCTACGGCAGTTATGAAGGAAAAATGCTGCTGATATTCTCGTCAAAGTATGAGGAGATATCCAAAAGGATAATGGAAACCGGACGGGGCGTTACATTTTTGCAGGGTTCCGGCGCTTACCACGGGACAGAGACAAAAATTATATGCTGTGCCGTGCATAAAAACGAATATGTGAAAGTAAAGCGTTTTGTCAAAGAAATCGACCCTAACGCATTTATGATAATAAACAGCGCTAAGGAAGTTTTAGGACAGGGCTTTCAGCAAATAAATTAAATTTCATAAGGAGAAAAATATGTCTGGACATTCAAAATGGAGCACTATCAAAAGGAAAAAGGGTGAAAAAGACGGCGCAAGAGCGAAAGTATTCACCAAGATAAGCAGAGAAATAATCGTCGCGGTAAAAGAGGGCGGCGGAGATCCCAACAACAATGCCAAGCTGGCTACCCTTATACAAAAGGCTAAGTCTAACAACATCCCTAACGACAACATCGACAGGCTTATCAAGAAGGCTGTAGGCGGCGGAGAGAAGAACGACTACGAAAACTGCGTTTACGAGGGCTACGGTCCGGGCGGAGTTGCCGTTATCGTCGATTGCCTTACCGACAACAGAAACAGGACTGCCGGCGAGATACGCCATTATTTTGACAAATTCGGCGGCAATATGGGCGCGACCGGCTGCGTATCGTTTATGTTCAATCTTCAGGGCGTTATCGTCATCGACAACGAGGACGGCGATATAAACGAGGATAAAGCGATGGAAGACATTCTGGAATGCGGCGGCGACGATTTCAGCTTTGAGGACGGCTGCATAGAGATAACCACCGATCCCAAAAGCGTAGGAGAGGTCGGCGAGGCGCTTTCAAAGCTTGGCTACAAGGTGCTTTCCGCCGAGGCGGAGCAGGTACCGTCTACTTATACAACGCTTTCGGATGAGGAACAGGTAAAGAAAATGGGTCTGCTGCTCGAAGCGCTGGACGACAACGACGACGTTCAAAACGTATATCATAACTGGGAAGAATAAGTAGATCTGTTAAAACTATTTACAGCTCATTCGACCTATTCCCTATACGACAAAACCGGTCTTACCGCTATGCGATAAAACCGGTTTTTTTATTTTGTGTAACAGCCTCTCTCCTGCCCTCGTCGTTATTTGGAGACGCGCTGCGCGGAAAAAAGGCAGCCATTGGGGACAAGCTGCTTGCACTACTCCCAAATCATTTCAATCCACGCCCCCACATGAACGGGACGACACCCCCTTAAAATACAAATTTCTGCGATTTAAGGGGGGATAATTAAACGCCGAGTTCTTCTTTAAGAGCCTTTTGCAAAACAGCGGAAAAGTTTATGCCTTGGCGTTCAGCCATTATATTCAGCCAGTTCGGAATAGTAAGTGTTTTCTTTACAGCCTTGCTGTCGTTTTGGCGGCGATATTCGGTAGTATCAGCGAAAACTAACGATACCGTTTCATTGCTTTGGGATTTTATGGCAGAGCAATTTGACGGAACGGGAATCTGTACTTTATCGTCTTCCATTTGACAGAGCATAAGCGTTAATGCGTCTTCGCCCATTTCAAGAGCCTCTGCGAGCGTCTTTCCGTCTGTAAAGCAGTTTTCGATATCGGGAAACCTGACGTAATAAACTTTGTCCTCTTTATCGAAGGTAAAAATTGCGGGATATGCGTATTTCATAATTCTTCTCCTTTTTGATTTATTTTATGCATACGGCGAGGGCTTTAATCAAGCCCTGCCGCTTTTCTAATGGATTTTAGTGTTCCCTTAGGAATTTCCTCTTTAGTGTGGCGTCCGATCGGAAATTGTGTGTTTGTTATAGGGCTGAACCATATTTCGTGATTTGCACCCTCTCGTATTACCGTGCAGCCCTTTTTCTTCAGCAGCCTTTTTAACTCACCGTATGTCATTTCCTCACTTCTTGATTATATTATAGCACGTATTTATACGTATGTCAAGTATTTTTTGAAATTTTTGCATGAATTTATAACCGTGGACAAGTTCTTTATTAAATACATTTTTAGAAGATCATAAAATTTACTCTCCTAAAAAATCCCCCTTAAAACGCAAATTTCTGCGATTTAAGGGGGTTAATCAAACGCCTAGTTCTTCTTTAAGAGCCTTTTGTAAAACGGCGGAAAAGTTTATGCCCTGTTCTTCCGCCATTGCATTCATCCAAGCGGGAACAGACAGCGTTTTCTTTACAAATCGTTTGCGCATTTTCTCACGAAACGGTTTCATATAGACCTCAACGTATAGCGGCATTTCATTATTTTCGAGTGCTATATCTTTAAGGTCGGACGGCGCGGGTATCTCCTCGTTATCTTCCTCCATTCCGTAAATATGCAGGCTTAACGCCTCTTTTGCGCTTTCTGCGGCTTTGTCGGCGCTGTCTGCGGCACTTATACATCCGGGCAGATCGGGAAAATAAACCCCTATTGTGCCCGTGTCTGTGTATTCCAACACAGCAATAAATCTGTACTTATCAGGATACATAACAAACTCCTTTCATTTGCATTATGGGGCTTAGAATGTAAGCCCGCCTGCTTTTCAATCCTGCAAAGTGCTTTTATCGGTATGTCCTTTCGCGGATGAGGTACTGTTACACGCCCTTTCTTATTTGGGTGTTTGAATTGGTGGTGATCTCCCTCGCAATTAACTTCGTACCATCCGTCTGCTTTCAGACGTTGAATAACTTCGCGTGAGGAATAACTTTTTATTAATTGTTCCTCCTTACATTATTAATTATAACACGTAATTTGTTACGTGTCAAGTCTTTTTTGAAATTTTTGCATGAATTTATAACCGTGGACAAGTTCTTTATTAAATACATTTTTAGAAAATCATAAAATTTACTCTCCTACAAAAACCCCCCTTAAAACGCAATTTTCTGCGATTTAAGGGGGGATGTTATTAGGAATCGGTGCTTTTCAAAAAGTCCTCGATCGCTTTTTTAACGATGGAAGATTGAGAAATGCCCTTATCAAGACATTTTTGCTTAAATTCGGCAACTAAATCTTTGGGCAGCATAGCGGTAACGGCAGAATAAGTTTTTTGATTGTAGCGTCTTTTAACAGCGCTTGAAGTCTTAGTTTTTCTTTCCGGCATTGTAAAGCTCCTTTGCTCTTAATACGACCGTTGCCAAAACGACCACTGCATTAAGAATAACCGCTGTTTTTATCCAGATATTCCAGCCTGTACTTAAACCGATGATAAACAGCGCCGCAAGGCTTAAAAACCAAAAATCACTTTTTTTCATTTGACAACTTCCTTTCTATGTGGTATAATAACCTCAGTCGGTCGATTTGACAAGTCAAATCTCCGCCGCTTACGCGGCAGCCTGCTTACGCAGGCGACCGAGAACATTGTATCATAAATTTGTTCGCGTTGCGAACGACGGCTTACGCCGTCTGCGTCTGACAAGTCAGCCGCAATTTATGGTATAATATAATTACCCCACAAGGGGGGGGAGGGGATTTTCAGCTCCCCTCAGGCTGTTTCCGTTGTTTAGGATTTGATTGCTGTAATCAAAGCGGCTATTGCAACCGCGGCTTTGATTATCAGATCGGCTATCTCAACGGCGATAGCCTTTTTTTCTGATTCTTTCTTTGCCATATTTTCAAAAAGTCCTCAATCGCTTTTTTAACGATCGGTGATATGAAGTTCTGCTTTTAGTGCTTTTTGCAATATTGCGGAAACATTAACGCCACTTTTTTCTGCTGCAATGTTCAGCCACGACGGAAGTGTCACATTTCTTCGTACGGTTCGCATGTCTTGCCGACGTCTATATTCTGTAAAATCTACGTCCACCAGCGATACAATATCGTCTTTCGATTCGGTTTTCACCGCTCTCACTTTCGACGGCGTAGGAAGTGACTCCTTTTCATCTTCCATATCGATTCCCATTATTCCGATTGCGTCGCGTGCCATTTCCAACGCTTCGGCATAGTCTCTGCCCTGTGTATTGATGTTGAAGTCCGGAACATATACTATGATGTGATTTTCCCCTTTACTCAAAATAACCGGGTAAGCAAGTTTCATAATGAAATCCTCCTAAAATCTTTTTTATATTATAACCGACGGGTAGGGGCTTATTTCAACTCCCTCCGCTTGATGATCGCCTGTGCAAGTTTTTCGTCTGTTTCTTTGTGTCTGACTATTGATTCACGTTCACCGTCCTTTACATATATATCGTGGTTTCCTCCGCGTCGCTTGAATTTCCAACCGTTTTTTCAAGCAACTTGATCAAGTCTTTTGTCTTCATCTCGCCTCTTCCTTACACTTATTATTATACACATTTAATACACACTTGTCAATATCTTTTTTGAAATTTTTGCATGAATTTATAATAAAAGTTTTGTAGGGATAAAAAATAATAATTTTAAGGATAATTCTAAGTATCTTGGGATTGTCCTTTTTTTATTTGGAAAAGAGGTGCGGCTATGAATGCAAGGCAAAAACATTTTTGCGACGAATATTTGATAGATTGCAACGCGACGCAGGCGGCCATTCGGGCGGGCTATTCACGAAAAACGGCTTGCAGCATGATATGCTTGTCGGGATTATGGCGGGAAAATCCGAGATACACATGGCGGACGATATTATGGCGCGAATGGGCGGAGGTGCTTATGCCGCGCGGCGCGTCGTGCGCACCGAAACGAATTATATTGCAAACCAGGCGGAGCTTGACGGATACAAGGAGTGCGGGCTTGAAAGGTACGAATTTTCCGCCCACCTAGACAACCGCACAAGCGAGATATGCGCCGAAATGGACGGCAAAATATTCGACTTAAAGGACGCGCAGGCGGGGACAAACCTGCCGCCAATGCACCCGTTTTGTCGTTCGTCCACCGTTCCAGTGCTGCCGAGCGAGGAGGAGCTTGACCGAATCATACAGCAGGACGGCGACGCTATCGGCGCGGATGTAGACTTTGAGGAATGGAAAAGCCACCTCGTCGAAAACGAGGACGGAAAGCTGGTTTATAGGGTTGACAATTCGGAGGAAAGTGGTATAATAAAAGTGGGAAGTGGTAATGTGACATCAGAGTATCAGCGTTATGGCAGGAATAAAAGTACGCTCATCAACAAAACATATATTGATAGCGGGGAGTACCGCCGTAAATACGACAGTATTAGCGATAACGCTGATGTAAATAGGGTCATATATACGAGTGCTAAAAATGCACTCAAACACCGTAGTGGAACTCTTTATGAAGATATGTACTGGATAGACAGCGATAGCGGTAAAGTTGTTGCCAGCGAATTAAACAGCACTATAGAGCAAAAAATTGTTTATTCTGATGCTACAAAAAAGGCTGTGTCGTCATTTGAAAAGAAAAAGCTCATCACGATACACAGTCACCCAAGCAGTTTGCCGCCGAGTGTTGCCGATTTCAACTCGTGCTATCGAAACCAGTATAAATGCAGTTATATTGCTTGCCACGACGGAAAGGTGTTCGCTTATACGTCAGACCAAGAAATTAGCGAAGATTTATATAGCTTATACATCAGTTCTCTTAAAGATGAGGGAGTTACTGAGTATGAAGCGCAAATTTTAACCTTAAATAAACTAAAAGAGAATCACTTGATCGATTTTTGGGAGGTGAATTAAATGGAGATGGAAACCGTATTAAACGATAATGTTGTAATTCCTAAAAAAATTAAATCCTTGTCCAAAGAGCAAAAAAAAGCTGAAATTGAGCGACTTGAACAAGAGGCTAAAAAGAAAAAGCAGGAATTGATCAGTAGGAAAAAATCTTAAAATGTTTTGCGCGAATTTGACGTTTTTGGTGTCTTTTTTCTTAATTTGGGCGGTTCCTGATTGCACTCGATTTCAAAACCAAATAATTAAAGCGTTTTACGAACGACCGTAAAGCGCTTTTCTTATGCCGAAAGGAGCAAATATGGCAAGAGATGATTATTTTGTTATAGCCTGCCGAATTTTATTGTATTTGTATGACTGCCTTAAAATGGGCGAAAGGGCTAACACTGATTTTGTATGTTCCTATCAGCTCGGCATACCCGAAAGCTATCTTGAATATATCCTGCGGCACTTATTCGCCAACGGGTATATAGAGGGCGGATTTGCGTCTATATTCGGACGGTCGAAAGAAATGCTTGATCTTATGATAACTCCTAAAGGTATTGAATTTTTGCAGGAAAACTCGGCTATGAATAAAGCAAGAGAATTTCTCAAAAGCCTTAAAGAGATAGTGCCGGGGATATAAAAACTTAATAAATCTACCACTTTGAATGAACTGACCCCAAAAAGTTAGACAAAAATTTAAAAGAAAAATTATGCAAAGCGACTAAGAGAGATCTTGGTCGCTATTGCTATGCAGCATTTAAGCGATAATCGACCGGCGACATTCCATCAAGCTTAAGCTTGATGCGCTTTGTGTTGTACCATTCGATATAGGCTTCCAGCTCGGATATGAAGTGCTCTACGGATGTAAATTCCTGTAAGTAGAGCAGCTCGGACTTGAGCAGCCCGAAGAAGTTCTCGGCACAGGCATTATCAAGACAATTGCCTTTTCTGGACATGCTCTGCCTTATGCCCTTGTCTTTGAGCATTTTCTGATAATGCTTATGCTGATATTGCCAACCCTGATCTGAGTGAAGAATAAGGTTGGTATTATCGGGAATTTTTGCAAATGCTTGATTCAGCATATCTGTAACTTGATTTAAATTAGGGTGGTAACTCAGGTTGTAGGACACAACTTCACCGTTGAAAAGGTCGATGATCGGTGACAGATACAGCTTTGTCCCAAACAGGGCAAACTCCGTAACGTCTGTTGCCCACTTCTGATTAGGTTTCTCCGCTTTGAAATCGCGTTCAAGGAGATTAGGGGCAACTTTACCGACTTCTCCTTTGTATGAACGATATTTTTTCATGCGCACACGGCAGAATATACCCATTTCACGAATTAACCGCTGTACCGTCTTGTGATTGACAAGATGTGTTTTTCTTAATTCTTTGGTTATACGCCGATAGCCGTAGCGTCCTTTGCTCTCGTCATATATTCTGCGAATTTCTGTTTTGATTTCAGCATATTTGTCCGGTTTTGGGTGCTCAAACTGTTTACTGTAATAGTAGTAGGTACTGCGGGGAATTTCGGCAATATCAATGAGCAGTCCTACTTTATGTTTATGCCTCAGCTCCCATATCACTTGCGCTTTTTCTCTTGCCGTACCCTTTCGGCAACCAAGGCATTCAATTTTTTTAAGTAGTCATTCTCCGCGCGAAGCCGCTGAACCTCCGCTATCAGA
>CANQKE010000050.1 GCA_947624435.1 uncultured Ruminiclostridium sp. | reverse complement strand
AAGCGACCAAGATCTCTCTTAGTCGCTTTGCATAATTTTTCTTTTAAATTTTTGTCTAACTTTTTGGGGTCAGATCAAAAGCGCCGGAGCTGTTATTTTATGTATTTATCATTTAGAGCGCGGCAAAACCGTTTTTAAGATCGTCGATTATATCGTCGATATGCTCTGTACCTATCGAAAGGCGTATAGTGTTGGGGTTTATTCCCGACGCTTTCAATTCTTCCTCGGTCATTTGAGAATGGGTGGTAGTCGCGGGGTGTATCACAAGGGATTTTACGTCCGCTACATTTGCCAGCAGGGAGAAGATTTTAAGGTTGTCGATGAATTTATGTGCTTCGGTCTGACCGCCCTTTATATCAAAGGTGAATATGCTGCCGCCGCCGTTGGGGAAGTATTTCTGATACAGCGCGTGGTCGGGATGATCCGGCAGGGACGGATGATTTACCTTTTCTACCTGGGGGTGCGACGCGAGAAATTCCACTACCTTTTTGGTGTTCTCGGCGTGACGGTCAAGTCTTAACGACAGCGTTTCAACGCCCTGAAGCAGTAGGAACGCATTGAACGGCGAGATGGTAGCGCCGGTATCTCTCAGTAAGATCGCGCGTATGTAGGTGACGAATGCCGCCGGACCTGCCGCGTCAGCAAAGGATACTCCGTGATAGCTGGGATTCGGGGCGGCGATAGGTGCGTATCTTCCGCTTGCTTTCCAGTCGAATTTGCCGGAATCTACTATTATACCGCCGAGCGTGGTGCCGTGTCCGCCGATGAACTTGGTCGCGGAGTGTACCACGATATCCGCGCCGTGTTCGATAGGACGGATAAGATAAGGCGTGCCGAAGGTGTTGTCTATCACTACCGGCAGACCGTGCTTGTGCGCTATCTCTGCTATCGCGTCGATGTCGGGAATATCGCTGTTCGGGTTGCCGAGCGTTTCGATAAATATCGCCTTGGTGTTCGGCTGAATAGCGCCCTCTACCTCGGCAAGGTCATGCGCATCTACAAATGTAGTGGTTATGCCGTACTGCGGTAAGGTGTGCGCTAACAGGTTGTAGCTGCCGCCGTAGATGGTTTTCTGTGCGACGATATGTTCGCCCGCCTGAGCGAGAGCCTGTATGGTGTAGGTTATCGCCGCCGCTCCGGAAGCTAATGCCAGCGCCGCTACGCCTCCCTCAAGTGCGGCCATTCTTTTTTCCAGCACGTCCTGCGTGGAATTGGTCAGTCTGCCGTAGATGTTGCCCGCGTCAGCCAGCCCGAAACGTGCCGCCGCATGCGCGGAATTGTGAAATACATAGGACGTTGTCTGATAAATCGGCACCGCGCGGGAATCGGTCGCGGGATCCGCTTGCTCCTGTCCTACATGGAGCTGTAATGTTTCAAACTTATAATTGCTCATTTTAATTGCCTCCTTAATTCCTACCTTTTCTATAGGATAAGTATATAATATCATATCTTTATGGATTTGTCAATAGCAAAAATAAAAATTTATTGAGGCTAATAAAATCGGCTTGGGTTCGGCTCCGCATGGCTTTCCGAAAGGGAGGTTTTCGGAAAGCCGATACTATAAGTTAGGAAAGGTCATATTATCTTTCCGTCGCTAAGCTCTATCCTGCGGGAGCATCTTGCGGCGATATTCATATCGTGGGTGACTATCACCACGGTTTTACCCGCGCGGCTGAGCGATTCGAACAACGTCATTATCCCGTTTGCGTTTACGCTGTCAAGCGCGCCGGTCGGCTCGTCGGCAAGTATCACCGAGGGGTCGTTCACCACGGCGCGGGCGATAGCGGTGCGCTGCTTTTGCCCTCCGGACAGCTTATAGACGGGAGTATTTATCTTGTCCGAAAGTCCCACGCGCCGCAATACCTCGCGTATCGCTCTTTCCTTGTCAAGCTGCTTTTTGCTGTATATCAGCGGAATGTTGACGTTTTGCTTTACCGTGTATTTTTCCACCAGCGCAAAATCCTGCACCACAAAGCCTATCTCGGCATTTCGCAGCTTTGCCTGTTCCCGTAAGGGCAGTCCCGACGCTTTTTTATCGTTTATGTAATATTCGCCCTCGGTAGGCTTATCCAGCAGCCCCATGATATTGAGCAGCGTGGATTTTCCGCTGCCGCTCCTGCCGGTGACGGCGACAAGCTCCCCGTCCGTTATCTCGAAGCTGACGCCGTCCAGAGCGCGCAGCTTTCCCTCACCGGAGGGGTATATCTTCACTAAATTACTGACCTTAAGCATTACTTTTCCTCCTTTACCGCAGCTATCAGCGGCTTCAGCTTTAATCTTGCCGCGATCGGCACAAGCGAGAATATCATCGCGATTACGGCGGCAAGCGATATCAGCAGCGCCGCTCCGGCTGTGCGGAATATAATCATCGCCGTCACCGCGCTTATAAACGCGGTGAGCACAGTACCCGCGCCGACTCTCAGTATAATATCCGAAAGCGTCGCCCCGCACATCATATGGATAAGCAGTTCTTCGGCGTTATTTCGGACAAATTCCAGCATGGCCTGGATAAGGCAGAGCAGCGCCATCACCGAGATAATGAACGACACTATAAACATCGGGATATTTACCTGATTTATCGTACCGTCTATTATAGCTTTCGTTTCGGCATATGACGCGAAGAGATAAGGGTACATCCCAAGCTTTTCGGCATACTCGTTTATTTTTCTAAGCTCGGCCTTGTCCTCGGTATAAATTAAAGTGGTAGGGTAGTCAAACCCGTTTTCTTTCATAAACGAAAGGCTCTTTACCGGTATGTATTTTTCGTTATAAAGCGGCAGCGGTCTGCTGCCTTCCCCGCCGGGCAGCATCATCGACGAATTTTGATCTATAAAGCCCACTATCTCGTATTTTCCTTTGTACATGTCGCCGAGCTTATATTCTCCGAGATAGTCCCCGCTCATTATCATAGGGGTATTTTTAAGCGTGCTTGTGCCGTATTCCTCCTCGGTGAAAAACCTACCCTCCAGCAGCTTTAACTCAAACAGCTCAAAAAAGTTCTTTGTCACAAATTCTACGCCTTCAAGCTCGTTTTCCCGGTCAACGTCGTATGTATTGATGAATGAGTATCCCTCGGTATGAAAATTTTCCGCAATGAAATTATCCACCTGCATTTTCATAAGCCATTCCTCCGCACCGCCGCCCCTGCCGTGCTCGGTGTATACCTCCGTTAAACTTTTGCCGTAATAATTGTCGGAGATGTCATATTCTTTTATTGCTGTATCGCAGCGCTGATATTCTCCTATAGTAATACTCACCGCGCCTATCACGATAAACGCCAGCAGCGACTGTATGATAAGCAGTATGTAAAATTTCAGCTCTTGTCTGATATCGGATATTATGATCTTCAGCATATCATTCTCTCCTTATCATAACTATCTGTTCGCCCGAATATCTAACGCTTTGTATATAAGCGGTGATAACTCCTACAGCGGTAAAAAACGCCGTTGAGATAAATCCCGCCATAGGCTCCATGCTGCCGAGATAAAATGATAATCCGGTAAATTTTGTCACGATATAGGTCAGCAAAAAGCCGGCGGCAGTACCGGTAAAGCAGACTGTTATCGTATTTATAAACACCAGCCGTTTTATATCCGACGGACTTGCTCCGCATATCCTCCTTGCGGCGATCTCCTGACGTTTCGCTCTCAGCCATGAGCTTATAAATACGCCGGAATTGATGGTCATCAGCAGTCCCACCAGAAGTATGACGGTTATTTCTATCGTGATGTCAGTTAGACTATGCTCCTGCTCTGCGACTTCATTCAGCGATTTTACGGTATAGCGTACCGAGCTGTTTCGGCTTTTAATATTGCTTAGAAAGCCGGATATCTCTTCCGCCGCGCCGTCCATTATAAGCGTCAGCCCCTGAAATTTCACGTCGCTGTCCTTTAATACCGCTATATTGCAGATATAATCCGCGCCGGTAAGTCCGGAATAAATATTATAGCCTGTTATCTCGGCGTCGTTTCCCATAAAGCTGATTACCGGAACATTATCTACAAGCATGGAATATGGCATGTACTGCGGCTTTATTATCATCTGCGGAGTATCGCTGTCGGTATCTATATGAGAAAAAACTCCGCTGTACGGCTTTTCACCCGAGCCGTTAAACAAAAACAGAACGTACCCGATAGTTCCGCCGCCCATATCCAGCAGAACCGTGCCCTTTGTTTTAGTATAGGACAGCAGCTTTTCCACATCTGAATAGCAAAGCGTGTTTTCCTCCGTTGCCTGCTGGTGTATCACTATATACTTTGCTCTGTCGGAAAACTGACCGTAGATATCCGAATAGCCGTAGTTTATGATAAGCGACATCAAAATCGTACACAGAAAAAACGTACCTGCAAAGAATACGATAACGCTCCCGCTTTTATTGAATAACTGACGCATTAGCTTTCCTCCTTTACCGCGGCTATCAGCGGTTTAAGCTTTGATCTTACCGCGACGGGCAAAATCGCGATGACCGTGACCGCCGCCGCTGTGATAAACAGCACCGCAGTCGTGCTTGCCGAGCGGAACACAAGCGACGCTGCCGCCGCGCTTATAAACGCGGTCAATACCGTACCCGCGCCGACCCGCAGTATAATATCGGACAATTTCCGCACATCATATGTATAAGCAGCTCGACGATGTTTTTCCTCACAAATTCGAGCATGGACTGGACAAGGCAGAGCAGCGACATTGCCGTTATAAGCAAAGTGATAAGCACCAGTGGGATATTGAGCGTGCTTGTCGTATTTATCAGGATCTGTTCGGCTTCATCGGCTGACAGGAAGTTATAGGAATACAGCCCCAGTTCCTGAGCTTTTTTGTTGATAGCGTCAAGTTCGGATTTATTTTCAGAATAGATAAGGTCGGTGGGGTAGGATACGCCGTTTTCTTTCAGCCATTCGCGGCTTTTTATCGGGGTGTAAATATTGTAATTTACCGAAAATCCATTTGATATCCTGCCGCTTAATTCCGGGATATACTGTTCGTCGCTTAAAAAACCCACTACCGTAAATTTATCCATATATGTATCGCCTATATCGTAATCGTTTATAAATCCATATCCCATTATTATAGGCATATCGGCTTTATCCGAATTGTATTCATCTTTGTTAAAAGCTCTGCCCTTTTCGAGCCTAAGACCGTATATATCAAAATATCCGTCGGTCGCCATAAGTATGGGGTCATAGGCATGCGGGAGCCGAGCCCGAGCCGCCTCACGACGATTCTTTTGGGCTATTTTTATGCTCACTTGACAGGCGCCAGCCTGCCTGCGTCGCAAGGAACAAAACTATCTCCAAAATCTCTCGCCGTGAGGTGCATAGCAGTTTTTACGGAGCAGATTTTTGTCAAGACAAGGAAACCGAACGAAGGCATACTCGCGTATGTCGAGCGAGGTTGACGCAGTATTGGCGGAAATATGCCCGTAAAAACCGACTTGGGTTCGACTCCCGCATGCCTAGCCGTCGGGTATTCCACGACCCCCTCGGTATGAAAATTGTCGGCGATAAATTCTATAAGCAGCGCTTGCCTTTCGTTATCGTTTATTGCCCGTCCGCCGTCGGTATAAACGGCGGTGCTTTTTGCGTGGTAGTAATCCGCGGGTATCCCGGCGTTGTTCACGGTTTGATTTGTCATCTTTATCCCACTTAGCATAGAACACAAAAATCCGATGACTAAAAATGCCGCCAGCATCTCGAAAACAAGTATAATATATCTTTTTATTTGTGCTTTAATGTCGCCAAAGGCAAGCCTGATAAACTCTGTCATATCATTCCCTCCTTAACGCTGCTGTCTGACGATGGGAAATTTTTACCGCAAAGCGGTAGGCTGATATTCCTCCGAAGACAGCCAAAAAACGCCGCCGATACCGCACCCGCAAAGATATTTATGCTGCCTAAATAATAGACCGCAGGGGTAAAGCCGACAGACAGAGCGGTCATGGCCGCGCCGAGCATTGTGCCTGCTGTACATACGGCAAAATACCTTACGAAAATGAAATTGCGTATATTATCGTCGTTTGCGCCGCATATCCTGCGAGCTTTTATTTCCGAGATTTTGGTTCCTGCCCAGTTTTCCGTGAAAACTCCCGCGCTTGTGATAAGCATAGCGCCTATCATAAAAACGGCGAAGCTCACAATGATCTTATCCATACCGATATCCGCGTTATCTTTTTTGAGGGAAGATAAACTTTTTGAGCTTATATTTGCATTGTCTAGGGCGGATATTTTACTGTTCAGAGCGTTCAGCAAGCGCGATGTTTCTTTTCCCGCGTCGATGATGATGCTCAGCCCCTGAAATTTTGTATTACTGTCTGCAATACCCGCAAAATTACCATAAAAAGCAACTCCGCTCATTCCCGTGTAAATGTTGTTTCCGACCACTCTGTATTTTTTCCCGATCAGGTTAAGGTAAGAAGCGCCGTTTAGCGGCATACAAAGCGGTTCATATGCGGGAGCAAGTATAAGCTGCGGTTCGTCGGTATTTGTGTTTACCGATCGGAATACTCCCGAAAAGCCGCCATTTGGGTCATTATCAAACAGCAAATATCCCGAAATATCAAACAGCTCCAGAAAAACCGCGCCGCGCGCATTGGGAAATTCGGAAAGCTTTGCCGCAATATCGGAGTAGGACAGAGCATTTTCTTTTGTTTCGTCCTGTTCTATCACCGCATACACGGCATTGTCGGAAAACTGATCGTATATATCACCGCTTCCGGTGTTGAAAAGCACCGATATCAAAAACGTACACAGAAAAAACGTACATGCAAAGAATGCAATTATCATTCCGCTTTTATTGAATAATTGTCTGATAACGCTCACTTCCTTTAGTGATTTTAATTATAATCTTATTTAGCTTTATTTCAATAGCTTTTTCGTAAACGGCATTGTCGCTTCGTAAAAAGCAAAATTGATAACAAAAAATCCCGCCTATAAAGACGGGAACAATATCAAAACGGGTTTATTCTCCTGCGTAAAGTATGACCTCGGCGGTAAAGATATTTTCCTTTTCGTAAAAATCCACCGTGCCGGAGTATTTCTGAGCAATGCTTTTTACCGACGGTATGCCGTAGCCGTGTCCGGCGCCGCTGTTCGTGGAGATAAGCCGGGGATTATCCGCTAATACGGAGCGCTTTATCGTGTTGCTGACGGTTATTATCACATACGCCTTTCTGCGCGATATTTCCAGCGATACGGTGGGCTTCAAAGCGCCGTCGCAGCCGTTTATCGCGTTGTCCAGCAGATTTGAGAGTAGCACGCAGATATCGGTCTCATCTATGCCGTCAAGCTCGGTAGCCGTCATCATGCGAAACGCGATACCGCTTTTGGAACAGCAGGATCTCTTTTCGCTGAGCACCGCGTCCACCGCAAGGCAGCCGGAGTATACCCCGCCTGCGGCAGGCTCCAGCTTTTTGTCCATGACCTTTTCGAGGTATTCCCGCGCGCTTACGGGATCGCTGTCGATAAGGTTCACCGCCGTGGATAAAATATGCTTCATGTCATGGCGAAGCTGCCGCATCTGCTCGTACTGCGCGCGCACGTCGGCGGAATATCTGCGGCGGTATTCCAATTGCTGGCGCAGCATCAAAAGGCGCGCGCTTTCGTCGCTTTTCCCGCTGAAATAAAACACCGCGGCAAAGCAGATAACGTCTGCGGCGATTATACCTATCTGCGCTAAAATTATCGATCGGTTATTTTCCCCGTCAAGCGAATATATATACAGCGCCGCCATGGAAACGTATGAGCATATTGTGACCAATGCTGTCACGCCCCACTCCCTGACCTTGGGCAGGATAGTTTTCTTTGAGGAATATTTCAGTATCAGACAAAATATAAAAAGCGTCAGAACCGCGCCGAGAAAATAAGCGGCAAGCCTTATCGGGGAGGGACGGTTGAATATCAGATACAGCTCGTCGGTCGCAAGCCTTGACAGCAAAGGCGCAACAGTCAGCGTGATAAGGCTCGGTAAAAAATACGAAAATACCGCGCAAAACAGCTTTGACATCACCCGCCCGTTAAGGCACAGCAACGCGAATAAAAACGTAAGCAATGCGCCGAACAGCACCGTAAAATTATCAAACGGCGGGAAAAATCCCAGTATCAGCTTAAGCAGCGTCAACAGCGACCCGCCTATAAGGAAATTAAGTCTCCCTTTTTTCTTTTTAAGATCGCTGCCGAAAAACGTGCAGATAAAAAAGCTGACGATAAAGCTGTTCGCCGCGCCGACTAAAAATTCCATCGCCGCCCAGAACGATATCGGCATTTTCTCACCTCCCTATATTCCGGAGCGCAGATATTCCCGAAATTTGCGAGCCGCTTTTTCAGCCTTGTAACGGCTTAGCGGCAATTCCTGCCCGTTGTCCAGCAGGACCGTCCTTTTTCGCACCGAGCGGATATATCTGCCGCTGACAAGATAGCTGCGGTGGATACGGATAAATCCGGCGGGCTCCAGCCTGCGCTCAAGCTCCGACAGGGAAGAACGTATGATAAGCGGTTCGCCGGAGTTTAAGTGTATCTGCGCCCAGTGGTCGTAAATTTCTATATAAATTATTTCGCTTATGCCCAGCGTCACCGTTCCGTCCGCGGTATCAAACGCCGCGCGGCTTTTCGCTGCCTGCATTTTAAGAGCACGGTACAGACTTTCCACCGCCTCCGGCAATTCTTCCGACAGATGAGTTTTTCTTATAAATCGCAGCGGCTGAAAACGGAAAGAGGAATACACCAGCTCATCGTGCGCGGTGACGAATATCAGCTTTGCCGCGCTGCTTTTGTTTATTCTTTCGGCTATTTCCAGCCCGCTTATCCGCGCCATGTCGATATCAAGAAATACCGCGTCGTAAGACTGAATATCGCAAAGCAGCTTTTCGCCGTTATCATACAGGGTAAGACCGATATCCGCTCCGACAGCTTTACAGCACCGAGAAAATTCCCGCTCAAAGCTATCGAGAAAATCCCGCTCGTCGTCGCATATCGCCGCTTTAAGCATAATTACCCCCCCCTTTTTTTTGAAAAACCGTACCGCTTTTATTTTACCCCGCATTTTGCGCTGTGTCAATATTTCTTGCGCGAACGGCACAAAAATGTCGTGAACGGCTGATTTCGGCAATTTACTTGACTTTTCGACAGAATAATAGTATACTTTAATTATCAAAGGGACACTGAGGATACAGACAGGAGGCGATCCCGTATGAAATACAAAACAATACTGACAGGAATTTTTTGCGCTGCGGCGGTAATGCTGTCCGGTTGTTCTTCATCGACGGTAAAAGGCGACGGAGCGCCGCTTTTCAGCGAGGGGTTATGCCTTTTTGAGACCGGCGGTAAATGCGGCTACATAAACTCCGACGGCGAGGTAAAGATAGCCGCGCAGTTCGACCACGCCTGGGATTTCGTAAACGGCAACGCCGCGGTCAGCGTAAACGGCAAGTACGGGTATATAAACACCTCCGGCGATTTTATCACGCCTCCGCAGTTTGACTATGCCGAAAGCTATGACGGAAAATCTCCCGCGCTGGTAAAGATAGGCACGAAATACGGCTATGTGGACAGCAGCGGGCGGTATCTTATCAATCCGCAGTTTGACGAGGCGCAGCCGTTTGACGATTCCGGCACGGCGGTGGTAAAGATAGATAAAAAGTACGGCGCGATAAACACCTCCGGCGAGTATATCGTTCCCATACAGTACGACAAGATCGAGGGCCCCGGCGACAACGGGCTTTTCGTGGTCACCACCGGAAAGCTCTCCGGCTATTGCGATAAGACCGGAAAGCTTGTGATAGAGCAGTCATATTCCGACGCTGAGCCGTTTTCGGAGGGGCTTGCGGCGGTGATGACAAGCAACGGCTACGGTTTTATAGATGAGAGCGGCGAAATGGTGATACCGGGGCAGTTTGACGGCGTAGGGGAATTTTCCGACGGCTTTTGTCCGGTCATGATGGGCGAGAAATGGGGCTATATAAACACCGAGGGTAAATACACCGTAAACCCGATGTATAAAGCGGCTTCGGAGTATTCCGAGGGCTTCGGCTGCGTCGGTCTGCCGGACGGCGAAACCTACCGATTTGTAGATGAAAACGGCGAGCTTGTCGGCGGGGAATACACCGACATGGCGGAGTTTTCGGGAGAATATGCGTCGGTTCGCTGTGAGGACGGCAAGCAGCAGCTTATAAATAAGCAGTTCGAGCCTATAACCGAAGAATACGATACGGTAAGCGGACTGTTCGGCGACGGGTATTTCATCTACGAGCAGGGCGGCAAATTCGGCGCGGCAAAGCCCGACGAGGAAGAAGAGGGGATACAGCCGATCTATGACTCGCTGCACTCTTCGATTTTGTGGAAGTTTTAGATATTAAAAAGCCTGATTGTATAGCGAGCCCGCTTGTATAGTGAGCCGCTTATACAGCGGGCTTTTGATTTTGGAGATAACGATATGTACAGTATCATGATAGTTGAAGACGACGCTGCGATAGCGGGGCAGTTGAAAGCTCACCTTGAGCAGTGGGGCTATAAGGCGGACTGCGCGGCAGATTTTGGGGATATTATAGGAGAATTTGAACGCTTATCCCCGCAGCTTATACTGCTGGACATCACTTTACCGTTTCATAACGGATTTTATTGGTGCGAGCAGATAAGAAAACGTTCGGGAGTTCCTATAATTTTCATCTCCTCCGCGGCGGATAATATGAATATAGTTACCGCGGTAAGCTCGGGAGCGGACGACTTTATCGCAAAGCCGTTCGATCTGTCGGTACTTACCGCAAAGATAAAGGCGTTATTGCGCCGCAGCTACGATTATTCAGCGGCGGACGACATTGTTTTATGCGGCGGGGTAACGCTGGATATTTCCCGCGCCGAGGCAACGGCTGAAGGCACGGTGCAGCTTACTAAAAACGAGCTTATGATACTGCTTACCTTAATGCGCTCGTGCGGGAAAATAGTAAGTCGGGATAAGCTTATGCAAAAGCTGTGGGAGACCGACAGCTTCGTCGATGAAAACACCCTCAGCGTAAATGTTGCGCGGCTTCGTAAAAAGCTGGAGAGCATAGGCGCGGGCGGGCTGATAGTGACAAAGGTAAAAATGGGATATATTATAGAGTGAGTGAAAATGAAGTATCTGGTTTATTCAATAATGCGCTCGCGCGGGAAAATAGTAAGTAGGGATAAGCTTATGCAAAAGCTGTGGGAGACCGACAGCTTCGTCGATGAAAACACCCTCAGCGTAAACGTCGCGCGACTTCGTAAAAAGCTGGAGAGCATAGGCATGCGGGAACCGAATCCGAGCCGCCTCACGACGATTCTTTTGGGCTATTTTTGCCCCTTGCTCCTTGACAGGCGCCAGCCTGCCTGCGTCGCAAGGAACAAAACTATCTCCAAAATCTCTCGCCGTAGAGGTTAGTTTTTACGGAGCAGATTTTCGTCAAGACAAGGAAACCGAACGAAGACATACTTGCGTATGTCGAGCGAGGTCGACGCAGTATTGGCGGAAATATGCCCGTAAAAACCGACTCAGGCTCGGTTCCCGCATGCCCGGGCGCGGGCTGATAGTGACAAAGATAAAAATGGGATATATTATAGAGTGAGCGAAAATGAAGTATTTGGTTTATTCAATAAAGAGAAATCTTGCGGCGTATATTTGTATAGCGGCTGCGGGAGTGTGCTTTGCGGCGGTGTTCGCGCTGTATTCTCTTCCGATAGAGGCGGCGCTTTACGGCGCGGCGCTGGCGCTGTTTTTTCTTCTGATAGTAACCGTTATCTGCGCGGTATCGGATCATAAAAAGCATACGTCGCTTGTCCGCGCTATGGACAGCGCGGAAAACGGCGAGCTTGTGCTGCCTGTACCATCGGATGTTATCGAGCGTGATTACTGGCGGCTGGCTCAGCTGCTTTCTGGGGAGAATCTCCGCCTTAAAAACGACGCGGCGGAGAAATATTCCTCCCTCTATGAATATTACACCGTCTGGGCGCATCAGATGAAAACGCCGATAGCGGCGATGCGGCTAAGGCTGCAAAGCGAGGACAGCCCGTTGTCGCGGGATATTTCCGCCGAGCTTGGCAGGATAGAATCCTACACCGACGCCGCAATGTGCATGATACGCCTTGACAGCGGCAGCGGGGATTACGCTTTCAGAGAATGCGAGATAGATACGCTGGTAAGGCAGGCGGTGAGGAAATTTTCGGTATGGTTCATCACCAAAAAGCTGCGGCTTGATTATAAAGGCACCGATATGAAAGTAGTGACCGATGAAAAATGGCTGTCCTTTGTGATAGAACAGATACTTTCCAACGCGCTTAAATACACGCCGGAGGGCGGCTGTATCAGCATTTATACCGAGGACGGCTGCATATTGATAAGCGATACCGGCATCGGTATAGACCCCGCCGACCTGCCGAGGATATTTGAAAACGGCTTTACCGGCGACAACGGCAGGTTTGACAAGCGCGCGAGCGGGATAGGGCTGTACCTTTGCGGGCGTATCTGCCGCAATCTGGGACATAAGATAACCGCCGTTTCCGAAAAGGGAAAAGGCACGACGGTAAAGATAGCTCTCCTTACAAAAATGTAAGAATAATGTAATATGTTTCGATAGACTTTTTTTTCTGCCGGACGTTAAAATATTAAGCAGTGGGTGATTTCATCCGCTGCTGATTTTATAGCTATAAGGAGTGAAACGTATGCCGATCTTAGAGGTAACGGGATTAAGAAAGGTGTATACCTCCCGAATAGGCGGAGCAAGGATAGAGGCGCTTAAAAACGTCACCTTTACCGCCGAGGAGGGAGAGTATATAGCGATAATGGGAGAGTCCGGCTCCGGCAAGACTACCCTGCTGAATATCCTTGCGGCGCTGGACAGACCTACCGAGGGCAAGGTCATGCTTTGCGGGGAGGATACCGCGGCGGTAAAGGAATCAAAGGCGGCTTATTTCAGGCGGGAAAATCTGGGCTTTGTATTTCAGGATTTTAATTTACTGGATAATTTTACGGTGAGGGATAATATTTTTCTGCCGCTGGTGCTTATGGGAAAACGCCACGG
Source organism: uncultured Ruminiclostridium sp. (assembly GCA_947624435.1). Lineage (GTDB taxonomy): Bacteria > Bacillota > Clostridia > Oscillospirales > Ruminococcaceae > Ruminiclostridium_E. The sequence continues at coordinate 3,677 of CANQKE010000050.1, read as the reverse complement.
CGAAATGCAGCAGGCGCTTGAGCCGCTTATTAATACGCTGGGGCTTAAGGGCCTGCTCGACAAGTACCCCTACGAGCTTTCCGGCGGGCAAAAGCAGCGTACCGCGGCGGCGAGAGCGCTTATAACCTCGCCTAAGCTGCTGCTTGCGGACGAGCCTACCGGTTCGCTGGACTCAAGGTCCGCCGAGGAGCTTTTAAGCCTTTTTGACAATGTAAACCGCGCGGGTCAGACTATCCTTATGGTGACCCATTCGGTAAAAGCGGCAAGCAGCGCGTCAAGGGTGCTGTTTATCAAGGACGGCACGGTGTTCCATCAGATATACCGGGGCGGCTGCACAAACGAGCAGCTTTATCTTAAAATATCCGATACGCTTACCGCATTGGCGACGGGCGGTGATATATGATGAAAGGCTTTCTTTACCCGCGTCTGGCGTTTACCGGAATGATGAAAAACCGTCGGATATATCTGCCGTATCTGCTGACCTGCACCGCAATGGTGATGATAACTTATATTATAACCTACTTGCGCAATATCTCCGGCAAAATGCTTGACGGTACGCGAAGTACGATGATGGAATACTGTCTTGGCTTCGGGATAGCGGTGATCGCTTTGTTTTCGCTGATATTTTTGTTTTACACCGGCAGTTTCGTATTGAAAAGGCGGCGGACGGAGTTCGGACTGTATAATATCCTCGGCATGGGAAAGGGCAATATCGCCCGCATACTTTTATGGGAATACGGCTTTACCGCGCTTATATCGACAATCGGAGGACTGCTTACCGGCGTGCTGTTTTCAAAGCTCGCGGAGCTGTTCATGGTGCGGGTGCTGGGCGGTACGGGCGATATGAGCTTTACCGTGGACGGGAATGCGATGCTGGCGGCTATAGCGATATTCGCGGTGATATTTTTGCTGCTGCTTATTTTTTCGCTGATTAGGATAAAGCTGCAAAGCCCGCTGGAGCTTTTACGCAGCCGCAGCGAGGGAGAGCGTCCGCCGAAGGGCAGTATAATTTTATCGCTTCTGGGCGCTTTGTTTCTTGCGGCAGGGTATGCAATAGCGCTTACCGTCAGATCAAGCGCGGACGCGATAGTGTACTTTTTCGTCGCGGTGACAGCGGTGATAATAGGTACTTATCTGCTGTTTATTTCCGGCTCGGTGGCGCTTTGCAGAGTGTTGCAGAAAAACAAACGCTATTATTATAAAGCGGCGCACTTTTTCTCCACTGCGTCGATGAGATACCGCATGAAAAGAAACGGCGCGGGGTTAGCGTCGATATGTATACTTTCCACCATGGTACTTGTGACGGTGTCCTCCACCGCCTGCCTTTATTTTGGGATAAGCAGCTCGATAGAGCGCATTACCCGTGATATGTCGTTGACATTTCCTTACAGGGACAGCGAGTTTTCCTCACTTGTTCAAAAAGCCGCGGATAATCATCTTGACGGATATTCTCCCCGCGACCGGCTTTCATACCGGTATCTTACGGCGTCGGCGCTTATAGATGACGGCAGACTGTATTTTGAGATGAACGACGGCGGCAATGATACGAGCAAGTTATGGACTGCGAATTTCATGACGGTAGAGGATTATAACTTGGTCAGCGGGGAAAACGTCGTTCTTGATTCCGACGAGATAATGCTGTACGCAAAAGGAAAGCCTTTCGGCGATACGGCGGTGATAGATGTGCTGGGAGAAAAACGCCTGATATATTCCGATAAAGACTTTGATTTTCTTGAAAACTCCATGTCGGTATACCCTACTGTCTGCATAGTTTTGCCGGATATGGCACAGCTGCGGCAGTTGTATGACAGCCAGTGCAATGTATACGATATATACGCGTCCGAATTATACGAATATTACGGAGTGAACGTTACCGCGTCCGGCGAGCAGCAAAAAGCGCTGTCGGAAGGCATGGTGTCAGTACTTAAAGACTTCGGCGGGTATTTTATCGTACTCAGCCGCGCGGATTGGGAGGACAGCTATTATTCCCTTAACGGCGGGCTGTTCTTCCTCGGTGTGGTATTGGCGATAGTGTTCGGCTTTTCGGCGGTGCTTATCATGTACTATAAACAGCTTACCGAGGGGTACGAGGACAGCGCGCGCTTTGATATAATGCGCAAGGTCGGCATGACCGCTTTTGAGATAAAAAAGAGCGTAAATTCTCAGGTGCTGACGGTGTTTTTCGCGCCGCTCGCCATGGCGGGACTGCATATGCTGTTTGCTTACCCGATGATAGAAAAGAGCCTCGGTCTTTTATTAAACGTAAAGGACTCAGTGCCGTATATAGTTCCGGCTGTCGTCTGCTTCGTGCTTTACGCTGCGCTTTATGCGGCGGTGTATTTTATCACCTCTCGCGCTTATCTTAAGATAGTGAGCAAAACCGACGACGGATAAATTTTCCGCAGCATTTTAATTTTTGACCTATTGACAAATCCGAAAGAACGTATTATAATTATTGTTATGTAACGATAATTATATAATGTGAGGAGATGCCGTAATGCCGCCGAAACCTAAGATCACAAAGGAAATGATAGTTGACGCCGCCTTTGAGGTCGCGCGTGAAAAAGGCTTTGAAAATATCAACGCAAGAACAGTCGCCAAAAAGCTGAAATGCTCCACACAGCCTGTTATGTACCACTTTGCAACGATAGAGGAGCTTAAAAAAGCCGCTTATTCAAAGGCGGACTGCTATCATTCGGAATATCTTATGAAGCTCGATGATATCAAAAAAGGAGTCATGCTCTCAATAGGGCTTAATTATATCCGCTTTGCGGTCGAAGAACCGAATTTATTTCGTTTTCTGTTCCAGTCGAATTTTTTTAACGGAACGACTTTGCTTGAAATGATAGACGCCGAAGAGCTTATGCCCGTGCTTTCGGCAATGCAGAAAGCGGCCGGAGTAAGTATAGAAAAAGTAAAAGAAATTTTTGTAACGGTTTTTCTGTTTGCTCACGGATACGCAAGCATAATTGCCAACAATTCGTTAAAATACAACGAAGAAGTCATAAGCTCCCAGCTGGAGCGGGCGTACATAGGCGCAAGATCGGCGGCGGAGGTGGAAACGAAATGACGGAGAACAGCAAAAAGAGCACCACCCTCACGCTTACAGGCGTTGTCGTAATGATACTGCTGACGGTGACAAAGGTCGTTCCATCCTCGAATATAGCCGGGTTTTCGGTGCTTGTGGGAATTGCGTTTTTCTTTATCAACGAAGCGGTCGCCAAAACGCCGAGAGCCGAATCGGGGTTGCGTTTTAATACTATCGTAAAGGACCTTAAAAAGCCTAACGTTATCCTTTGGGCGCTGCTGCCTGTCGTGAGCGGTATTGCGGCGATTATATCGGGAGCGCTGATCTTCGGCGGAGAGTATGTTTCCCATCTTCTGGGGCGGGCGGGTTCTATCCTGTCCTTTGACAAAATAGCGCTGCTGATAATTCAGGTAATAATTGCGGCGTTCGGCGAGGAGATAGCATATAGAGGATTTTTCTTCGGTAAAACCTCAAAAATGTTCCCGGTTTGGCTTTGCGCGGTAGTTTCATCGCTGGTTTTTGCCGCAGGACATATTGCCGAGGGAAGCATAACGATCGTGCTTTTTGACGTCGCCTCTGTATTTATCGACAGCTTGATATACTCGGTGATATATTATAAATCGGGAAATTGCGTTATCAGCACCTTTTC
>CANQKE010000049.1 GCA_947624435.1 uncultured Ruminiclostridium sp. | reverse complement strand
TCCGACACTACACTCCCGTCGTCAAGCTCGATTATCCTCCGGCATTTTTCCGCTATCGAGCGGTCGTGCGTGACTATCACAACAGTCTTTCCCTTAGCGTTCAGCTCGCGGAAGACCTCCATTATCTCAAAAGCCGTCTTTTTATCCAGCGCTGCGGTCGGCTCGTCCGCTAGTATGATATTAGGACGGTTTACTATTGCGCGCGCGATTGCGACCCTCTGCTTTTGACCGCCGGATATTTCGTTTACGTTCTTTTTTATAAGCTCGGATATCCCGACGCTTGCGGCGGCTTCGTTTATCAGCTTTTTCATCATTTTGTATTTTACCGCCGGATTGAAAATAAGCGGATAGGAAATATTTTCGTAAACGGTCTTATCGTTCATCAGACCGAAATTTTGCAGCACAAAGCCTATTTCCTCGTTGCGTATCTCGGCAAGCGTGCTGCTTGAGTACTTTTGCACATCGTAGCCGTTTAATATATATTCGCCGTCGGTAGCGGTATCTATACAGCCAAGGATATGCAGCAAAGTGGATTTTCCCGACCCGGACACTCCCATTATCGCGGTAAGCTCTCCGTCCTCTATATTAAGGTTTATGTTTTTCAGCGCGTGTACCGCAATATCGGTGCGCGGATCGTATATTTTATTTACGTTTTTCAAAGTCATCATATATTTTCATATCTCCTTATGACCTCAAGCGAGTTGTCGCATTCGACGGAAATTATCTGTACAGCAGTCATCACGACGGAAAGCATGATTATGTAAACCGAGCTTACCAACGCTCCGAGCGGGCTTATAATATCTGTTTGCAGGAATATGCCAAGCACCGCGGAAAATATCAGAGCCGCAGCCGCAGCCGCCGCAGTGACCGCAGTTTCACAGGCGAAGGCGACAGGTATCAGGCTTTTTCGTTTCATACCGCACAGTTTGAGCACGGCTAAGCTTTTTCTTCTGCTGTCGAGATTCAGAAAGCCGTTTGCCGCCGCGCCTATAGAACCTATCAGGAAAATTATCACGAACAGCGGCAGACTGCATATTATCAGCCTGTTATCGCTGTCTAGCTTTGATACTGACGGCATGGCGGAGCCTACCTCGGTTATTGAATATATATCGTCGCCGCTTTGGTCTGCGATAGTTACTCTGTCGAAAAATTCCGCGAACGGCATTTTATCTCCGATTATGTAGAGCTGCACCCGATAATGCTGTCCGGACTCCTCCGAATCGTTTCGGCCGACGAACGATTCTTGTTTTTCGGGAGGCTGCTGCGCGCCGTATTTGTACATTATTTCTCTGTCGGCGAACAGCCAGCTCCCGCCCGCACGCAGCCCGCTTCTGTTGTTCGATTCGGCAAAGCGGGAAAGATTATCGTCGGTATATTTTGCGGTGATGATAACGCTTATCAAAGTGCCTTGGAAATTGTATTCCATTGTATCGCCGATATTGTACGGACTGCCGAAGCTCGCTATCATCGGTATCTTCCCGCCGTAGTCCTTATTTATGTCGGGCAGCTCTCCGGCGTATGATGTTTCCAGCATTTCGCTGAATTCCCGCGTGTATTCTATCAGCGTGTCGTCGGATTCTAACCGCTCGGAGGTCGTTTGCCCGGCGTAATCATAATATTGCTCGACAGAGGAGATAGGCGCGTTTGCTTTCAGTAATCCCGGCGTTTGAGATAAAGAATACTCCCAACTGTTTTCAAAGCCTGCCGGTTTGAGCAGCTTTTGTATGGCCTCGTCGGTTATAGGCGCGTCGGACTGTATTTGAAAGACCGCCATCCTGTTTTCATAATCGCCGCGGCTTATGTAATCCCTGAACGTGATATAATCATAAGAGGCCGCGAAGAAGTAATTGAAAAGCACGGTTATGAAAAATACGCTTATCATAGTAAGCACCGCTGTTCTTTTCCTTGCCGTAATAAGCGAGTTTATAAGATATATAAGCTTCATCTTAACCGTCCCCTTTCACAAGCGAGCGGCCGGCGGCTTTTATATATCCCGGCAATACCGCCGTTATCACAGCCGCGGCAAATATAACAAACGACAGCACATAATCCCATACGTTTATCATGCCGTTCATGCCGCAGACTGCAAGTATATCGGAAAGCGGGAAGATAAGCGGCACGGTCAGCAAAAACGAAAACGCGATATATGTAAATGTCACCGCAAGCATGACTAAGACCAGCGCCTTATTTTTACAGCCGGTCACTCTGAACACCGAAAACTGATACGCAGATCGGGACGCTAAATACAAAAACAGTCTGAACACCTGCAAAGCCGAAAATACCGCGGAAACGACAGCGGCGATTATAGACACGATATATGACGGGTCTGTCGCGCCGACCGCCTCGACTAACTGAACGGAGCTTTGTAACGCGTCGCTTGCGGCGGTCATTTCTTCTTCGGTGAGAGGACGGTCAAAGATGATATTAAGCGCGGCAAGAGGGTAATTATAGGTGTGATAAAACGCATACGGCAGTATAAATTTATCCGACAGACCTATAACGGTAAGCGTCGCCCCGACCGACGGAACGGTTATTTTCTCTCCTACGGTGAGCAGACTGTTTTTCGCCGCTATTATAAGATCGGGCGCTGTGCTTACCTCATCCTCGGTAAGATCTCTGCCCTCGCTGACGCGGTAAAATTCGTTTATCGCGGGACTTATCGTTTCCCATTCCTTTGGAAAGCGGGCATACTGCGGAAAGCTGCGTATCTCGTTTTTATGATCGTCGTCTGTATACATAATGCTTTCCTGTGTTTGCGACGGGTCGGCAAACTCAAAGTATCTGACCGCGGGCAGGGAAGCCGCAAACCGTTCGGGAAACTCCTCGCACAGCGGGTTTACACCCACGGTATAATGATCCTCCTCATAAAATAAAGCGGAACGCTGAGCCGCCGCGCTGAACGTAAAGCAGGTAATAAATGCAAGAACGGATAAAACGCTTATCAATAGGATAGCTATGTTCAGCCGGATATTATGCTTTATCCATGTGGTAAGAACGCTTTTATATATGGTAAGATATTTCAACGCTGTTCCTCCTTGTTTTTGTATTTGTCAGCTGCTTTTTGTCGGGATCAACACGGGTAGAATGACTTTAACGGACTATCTGTATTATTTAATATAATACAATTATAAATCCTCAGCGTGTGATTGTCAAGTGTTTTTGAAAATTTTATGCCGGCAGGGGTCACAGGCTCCGCCGTACCTTACTTCTTAGCGGCTTGTTGACATTGTGCAAAGAAAAATGATATAATATTTTTGAAAAAAGACCGGAAAGGAGCGAAAGCAATGCTTAAAGCGGCTATCTGCGACGACGAACCTATTTTTTTAGAAGATTTCAGAGAAAAGCTAAACAGCTGCGCTGTTAAATTTAATATAGACGTTGATTTGACTTCATACGATAACGGTCGGTCGCTTACAGCGGATCTATCGGAATATGACACGGTTTTCCTTGATATAGATATGCCTGATATCAGCGGCTTTGATATAGCCGAGCATATAGGCGGCGCTTGCGATACGTTGATCATTTTTGTAACGTCGCATGATGAACTTGTCTTTTCCTCGCTGAAATTTCGTCCGTTCAGATTTATCAGAAAAACATATCTTGAAAGCGAACTGCCCGAAGCTCTTTTATCGATCAAAGAGGAAATCGCAAGAAGAAGATCGGAAAGCAAATTCGCTATCAAGACAAAAGCAGGGGAGAGCTTTGTAAACTTGCGCAATGTGATCTACATAGAAATTTACGGACACTGGCTGAGAGTGCATGTAAAGGACGGTAAGCCGCTTGAGTGTTACGGAGATCTCACTTCTTTTGAAAAACAGCTTGACGAATACGACTTTGTAAGAACGCACAGAAGCTTTTTAGTCAACGGCAGGTATATATATTCTATTGAAAGAAATCAGGTAACGCTTGACGACGGAACGGAAATACCGCTAAGCCGCTACAAAGCAGAAAACGTAAAAAATAAATTCAAGGAACTGTTTCGGAGTACATTATGAACACGATAATTGAGGTGATAGGCTCGCTTGCACAAAGCTATATCGTGGTGAGATTCTGTAATAAATTTCTCGGTTATAAAGAAAAATACGGATGGATAGCCGCGATAATGTTTTACGCGCTCATTGCTTTAGACAACATTTATTTAAGTCAGCGGGAGGGATATGAGTATTTGTCGGTCGCAATACTGCTTGCGGCGACTTTTGTATATTGTATGCTTTTCCTTAAAGGGAAGATATACGAAAAGCTGTTTGTAACATTCGTTCCAATGCTGACAATGCTGCCTATAAATCTTATATCGGTGCTTGCTTTATCGGCATTCGGAACAGGAGACCCAAGACCTTTGCTGCTGTTTACCTGTAATTTTGCTTTTTTCATAGTCTGCGAAGCGTTAGTTAAAATAAAAAAGGGAAAAGAATACTCCCTTTCTAGCCGTCAATGGATGATACAGCTGTTATGCTTTGTTATATCCGTGCTTATCGCGGGAACGCTTTGGAAAATATCCGTAAATTCCTCCGAAAACAAGCAGGAATTTTTATTTATCTATTTGCTGATAGCGGTTCTTAACGTCCTGCTGTATATAATTATGAATAAAATGCAGCGTGATAATGAAATAAGAGAGGAATACGATCTTCTCAAAGCCAACATTTCCTCGCAAGAAAAATTAGCGATAGAGACGAAAGAGCGATATTCCGAAGTAAAAAAATTAAAACACGATATGAAACATTATCTGACTGCGGCTGCCGGGCTTATTTCCGACGGCAGACCCGACAGCGCAAAAGATTATATAGAGAAAATATTAAATGAAAAAGTGGACCTTTATAACGCCGCAGTAAATACCGGCAACGCGGTCATAGACGCGGTGATAAACAACAAGATAGCATTATGTAATTCTAAAGGGATCAACTTAAAATGTGCGATAGATACGCACTTTGATAACACGAACGATATAGATATAAGTATTCTGCTCTCAAATTTGCTCGACAATGCCGTGGAAGGCTGCGATTTGAGCAAGCCGTATATGGAGCTTATAATAGGGCATAAAAAATCCATGACGTATATCGCTGTTAAAAACAGTATTTCAAAGTCGGTGCTTTCAAATAATCCCGGACTTAAAACCGATAAGCCGGATAAAAAAGAACATGGGTACGGAATAAGGTCGATAAAGGACATCGCAAAAAAGCATGACGGCAGCGTGGACTTTACGGAAAAAGACGGCAGATTTATTGTTGAAGTCTGGTTAAAAACGGACAAATAACGCTTTTTTGATATAAAAACCTGCCGCTGACTCGAAACTTGTTCGGTCAGCGGCAGAATTATTTATTACTTTTTTTAATTGCTTTGTGCTTGGGAAGAAGCGTTGCTTTCGGCGGCCTCGAGCTCTTCGGCAGTGACGTATTTGTCAGCCGTCGGCTCTTCCACGGGGTATTTGTCTTTGGAATAGGTGTCCAGTTTTACCGAAAGTATCTTTACTTCCTCTTTCGGGCGCATATTGTTCGGGTCGGATTCTCGCCAGAGTATCTTATCCAGCGTGTCAAAGCCGCTTATCACCTGACCGAAGACCGTGTAGTTTCCGGCAAGCGCGGCAACGCTTCCACGGGAGCGCAGCGCCGCTATCAGGTCTTCCGGTATCACCTGCTTGCTGGTTTCGGTATCGGTGTAACCCCTAAGCTCTTCCATGTTGTCGTCGGTCATCTCCACCGCACCGGCAAAGAAGAACCGGCTGTCGCTGTAGCCCTCGTTATTTTTCGTGCCGTTGGTGGAATATCCGAGCAGCGCGCCCTTGAACGGCCATAAGTCTACCGAGCACTCGTTCGGTATGAAATTGCCGTCTTCGGTAATTCCCTCCGTGCCCTCGTCATTCGACGCGCCGGTTATACCGTAAATTCCTTTTTGTATCGCGAAAAAAGGCTTATCGTTGTAAAAACCCTCTTCCGCTCTCTTCTTGAAATTGGATATGGTATTGGGCGCATATTCGGTATAAAGCACCGCAGTCATCGTTCCCTCGGTGGTATCAAAAACCGCAACGTCCATTCCCTCGGCAGGCTCTTCGAGCTGGACCAGCCTCATCTCCTCAAAATTATAGCTTCCCATCGCATTCGTACTCTGCTGTGCGCCGAAAAGAGAGCATCCGCTGAGCGTAGCTGCGGAAAGTACGACCGCAAACGCGGCAATAAATTTCTTTTTCAATTTACTATCTCCGTAACATAAGATTTGTTTGCTGCTTTTATAAATTATAATTCAATCTGCGGCAAAAGTCAAGTGCAGATATTATTCCGCTGTTTTCTCCTGTTATACGCACTTTGCTTCAAGCTCTTTTATAAGCTTTTGTATTTCATCGACCGCGTCGGCGGCGCTTACCTTTACATTTACGCTCTTGTCGCGGGTGGAAAGCTCGATACAGCCGTCCTTAAGGTTGCGCGGGCTGACTACAACGCGGATAGGTAATCCTAACAGATCGGCGTCGGAGAACATTACCCCTGCGCTTACCTTGCGGTCGTCGTACATGACTTCAACACCGCTGCTTTCAAGCGTCTGATATAAAGCGTCAGCCGTGTTTTTCACTTCCTCGTCATCAGCTCTTACAGCGCAGATATGCACCTGCCAGGGAGCGATGGAGATAGGCCAGACAGGACCGTAGTCGTCGTGGTGAGCCTCGCATACAGCGGCGGCAAGACGGCCTACGCCTATACCGTAGCAGCCCATTATAGGATTATGCGACTCCCCGTTAGCGTCCAGATAAGTCATGCCCATAGTCTTTGTGTATTTTGTACCGAGCTGGAATATATTTCCGACCTCGATACCGCGGGAAACTTTTATGCTGTGCTTGCCGCAGCAGGGGCAGATACCGCCGTCGGTTATCTTGGCAAAGTCGCCGTATTCCTTTATATCGGCGTCGCGCGCGGGCGAAAATCCTTTATAATGGTAATCCGTTTCGTTTGCGCCGCAGACAAGGTCGTTTTCTCCTTGTAAAGATCTGTCATATAAAACCGTGCAGTTTTCGGTTATCCCGACAGGGCCGATAAATCCTGCGTGCAGTCCGCATTCCTCGGTAATTACCGCGGGGTGGAACTCGCAGCCGATGTAATTTCTTACCTTGGTCTCGTTCACGTCAAGGTCGCCGCGAACGAATACCACAATGTAAGCGTCGTCGTCGTTTCTCTGGTAAACTACCGCCTTGACGCTCTTTTTGGGGTCGGCGCCGAGATATTCGCAGACGTCCTCTATAGTATGCTTATCGGGGGTGTGTACTTTTTCAAGCTCGGTATTCTGAAGCGTGGATACGCCCTCGTATATGCACTCCGCAGCCTCCATATTAGCGCTGTAGCCGCATTCGTCGCAGATAGCTATGCTGTCCTCTCCTATCGGGGTGAGCAGCATGAACTCATGGGATACGTTTCCTCCCATCATGCCGGAATCCGACGCTACCGAGATGACCTCCGGCACACCGGCGCGACGGAACACGTTCTCATACGCCTGATGACATTTAGCGTAATACTGCTCCAGATCCTCCTGAGAGGTATGGAAAGAATACGCGTCCTTCATGGTAAATTCACGCACACGGATAAGTCCGCCTCTCGGACGCGCCTCGTCGCGGAATTTTGTCTGTATCTGATAGATCATGAACGGGTACTTGCTGTAGCTCTGACCGTATTCCCGAACAAGCTGCACCGCCGCTTCCTCATGCGTCATGCCAAGCACCATCTGACTGCCGTTGCGGTCGCGAAAACGCAGCAGCTCGCTGCCTACTGAGGTGAATCTGCCGGATTCTTCCCACAGCGACGCGGGCATTACCACCGGGAACTGGACTTCCTGCCCGTCCACCTTGTCCATTTCGTCGCGTATTATGTTCTCGATCTTTCGGGTTATCCTTCTTAACGGCATATACGAAGAAAAAATGCCGTTGGCTACATATTTTATATAGCCGCCTCTTACCATTATCGCATGGCTGTCTATCTGACAGTCGGAGGGCCTTTCCTTAAATCTGTCCCCCACCAGCTTTTCAAGTTTCATTTTTCTTTTCCTTTCTTAAATAAAATAAACCCTGAGCATAGCTCAGGGCGAACGATAACGTCCGCGGTACCACCTGTTTTCGGTATAACCGCACTCTTTCGCTCTGTAACGGGAGCGCCCGGCGCGCCTTTCGGCGGCGGCTCAAAGACGGGAAGGACGGCTGCTTTAAGGACTTTCACCGTTTGTCCTCTCTCTGTGAAAAGCAGTACCGCCGTTATTTCTTTTCAAAGCCTTTTGATATTTCGGATCACTCCGCGTCGTTTTCCTCTTCAAGAGCGCTGAGATCAGGCTCAAGATTTGCTCCGCAGTTAGGGCAGACTATACTGCCGCTGCTGATAACGTCGTAATCCACCGTTATAGAGTTGTTGCAAGCGGGGCAGGTCAATTCATACATGTCCTCACAGTCGTCGCAGCAGCAATCGTCGTCTTCGTCATACACGCAGTCCTCAAGGTCGGAAAGGCTCTCTTCCATATCGGTCATAACGTCCGCTACGGTGTTGAGCTCCTCGTCTATTTCCTCGACATTGTGCGCGATATCCTCCAATGCGTCGATAATAGCGGCGAGAACTTTGCCCTCCTTGGTGGAATCGTCAAGACCCAGACCCTCTGCAAGTCCCTTGATATAAGCTACCTTTTCGGATACTTTCATAATATATCTTTCCTTTCTGATAAAGAAGCGGGTTACTTATTAACGCGCTCCATGTACTCGCCGGTCCTGGTGTCGATGCGGATAACATCGCCTATGTCTACAAACAGCGGAACGCGTATCTCCGCGCCGGTCTCCAGCGTAGCGGGCTTGGTAGCGTTTGTCGCGGTATCTCCCTTAAAGCCGGGATCGGTCTCGGTTATCTCCAGCTCGACAAAGTTAGGAGGCTCTACGCCGAATACCTTGCCCTTGTAGGAAAGCACCTTGCAGACCATGTTTTCCTTAACGAACTTGAAATTGTCGTCTAACTCGTTTGCGTTGATAGGCACCTGCTCGTAGGTCTCGCTGTCCATGAAATAATATAACTCGCCGTCGTTGTAGGTATACTCCATATCCTTTCTTTCAACAAACGCAGTAGGGAACTTTGCGGAAGGATTGTAGGACTTTTCTACCACCGAGCCGGTAAGCACATTTCTTACCTTCGTCCTTACGAACGCTGCGCCCTTGCCCGGTTTAACGTGCTGAAATTCGATGACCTGCATTACGTTGCCGTCCTCTTCAAACGTCATTCCGTTTCTGAAATCACCTGCTGTAATCATATAAAAAACTACCTCCGTGTAAATCTATCGGGAATGTTTTGTCCCTTATCTTTATTATTGTACCTTATTTTTCCGCCGAATGCAACCCTTTTTTGAAATTTTTTTCAATATCTCAGCGAAAAGGCCGCCTTGACTTTTATAAAATCGAAGATAAAATAATAGTATATAGGTCAAAAATATGGGCTCAAAAATGAAAAATAGCGCTTTTTTTGGGAAAAACGCAAAAAAATTTCAAGTATTTTTTACATTTTGTCTAAAAAACTCTTGATTTTTTTTAATTTTTCTAGTAAAATATAAATTGATATATTCATAACGGGTCGACGCGTCATAAAAAATTGACGGCTGACGGCAAACATTAAGACGAGCAAAGTAGAGGTACGGAAATGTCAAACAGGTTATTTCAGGGCATTGTTCATCAGATGAGGGACACTATAGGGCGAGTCATCGGCGTAATAGACGAAAACGCTACGATAGTTGCGTGCAGTGAGCTTTCGCGGATAGGCACGAACAGTGACTTTTTCGCTATAGAGCTTGGAGATTCACACGATGTTTTTATCCGTGACGGATATACTTACAAGCCTTTCGGGGTACATGTCAAGCCGGATTACGCGGTGTTTATAGAGGGTACCGACGATCAGGCGTCCAAATACGCTTCGCTGCTTGCGATATCTTTGTCCAGCATCAAGCAGTATTACGACGAAAAATACGACAGGAACAACTTCGTAAAGAACATAATCCTTGACAACGTTCTTCCGGGCGATATAACGATAAAGGCGAGAGAGCTGCACTTCAACGCGGAGATAAGCCGGGTGGTATTCCTGATAAGCATACTGTCCTCAAACGACGTTTCGGCTTATGACGTGATACAAAATCTATTCCCCGATAAGAACAAGGACTTCGTGTTCAACATCACCGAAAGTGAGATAGTCCTTGTAAAAGAGATAAAGAGCAATATAGACAATAAGGACCTTGAAAAGCTGGCGCGCTCCATTTCCGACACGCTGTCCGGAGAATTTTTCACCAGGGTTACCGTCGGAATAGGCACACCGGTCACCGGTATAAAGGATCTTGCGCGTTCTTTCAAGGAGGCGCAGATAGCTATAGAGGTCGGCAAGGTGTTCGACACCGATAAGACGATAGTAAGCTACGATAACCTCGGTATCGCACGTCTTATTTATCATCTGCCCACCACGCTTTGCGAGACTTTCCTTAAGGAGGTATTCAAGAAAGGCTCGATAGAGTCGTTAGACCACGAAACACTGTTTACTATACAGCGTTTTTTTGAAAACAACTTAAACGTTTCCGAGACATCGAGAAAACTGTTTGTACACCGCAACACTTTGGTATACAGACTTGACAAGATAAAAAAATTGACAGGTCTTGATCTGAGACAGTTCGATCATGCGATAATCTTCAAGATCGCGCTTATGGTAAGAAAATACCTCTCGGCAGACCCGGTCAAATTCTAAAAAAGGGACAGGATGATCCCGCAATATCGCAAGATCCATACAGCGACATAGTAAAGCGGCAGAGTTTTACTATGTCCGCGTTTATGTTTGGAGTATGTTTTTTAGCTATATATGCGGGGATAATTGTATTTTTCCGCCGAAGAAAGCGGCGTCGTTTTCCATGTGATGAAAACGAACCGGGTGATCGCTCACAGGAAGGAAGAAACACAATATTATGGTAGAGTTAAAAAACGTCGATGTCCACTATAAGGATGGGCGCAAGGTCGACGCACTGAACGACGTCAACATAAGGATAGAGGACGGAGAATTTGTATTTATCGTCGGAGACAGCGGCGCGGGAAAATCCACATTGCTCAAGCTGCTGACAAGAGAGATAGTTCCGACTTCCGGACGTGTATTCGTGAACGGGTACAATTTGTCCAAAATAAAGAATAAGAAGATCCCGTATTTCAGACGTTCCATAGGAATGATATTTCAGGATCTTAGGCTGATACCCGACTTAAATGTATATGAAAACGTGGCGTTCGTGCTGAGAGTCACCAACCGCCCGAAAAGAGAGATACGTCACAGAGTGCCTTATGTGCTCAATCTGGTAAAGCTGGCGGACAGGGCGAAAATGTTCCCCGGCAAGCTTTCCGGAGGCGAGATGCAGAGGGTGGCTATCGCGCGCGCGTTTGCGAGCAATCCCGGACTTATCATAGCGGACGAGCCTACCGCGAATATCGACCCCGCGCTTTCGTACGACATAGTAAAGCTGCTCAAAGAAATAAATAAATGCGGCACTACGGTCATAATGGTCACTCACGAGCACAGCCTGGTGGAATATTTCGGCGGCAGGATAATCAGCCTTAAAGCGGGAGAGGTAGTATTCGACGACTATATCGGAGGTACTGCGGAAGATGAGTAATTTTTCATACCTGATAAAGCAGGGCATAAAATCGGTCTGGAGAAACCGTTTCATGTCCTTTGCGGGCTTTTGTGTGCTTACCGTCAGTATGCTGCTGGTGGGACTGTCCGGCCTGGTAATGCTGGACTGCGAGATAATACTTGCCAACGTATCCGACCAGAACGAGATAAGCGTTTATCTCAAAGACGATGCGGATATCGAAAAGGTCGGCGAGCAGATAAAAGCATCTTCGCTTGCCGGTTCGGTTCGGTATATTTCGCCGGAAGACGGCTTGCAGCAAATGATAGAAAGCTATGAGGAGCAGCGCACGTTATTTGAAAATCTGCCGTACAATCCCGTACCGCCGACCTATATGGTGGCGGCCAACGATATCGACAGAATAAGCGAGCTTACCGCGACGCTGACCTCTATCGACGGCGTTTATAAAGTAAACGCGCCGATGGATTTTGCAAAGTTCATACGCGATATACGCACGGCGTTCACCGTAGTGGGACTGGTGCTTATAGCGGCACTGGGGACGGTAAGCGTCATCATAATAGCAAACACGACAAGGCTCAGCGTATTCGCACGCCGCAAGGAAATATCCATAATGCGGGCGGTAGGCGCTACCAACGGCTTTATTAAAACTCCGTTCTTTGTTGAGGGAATGTTCATCGGACTTATTTCCGGTGTGGCGTCATGGCTGCTTACAAAGCTCATTTATGAGCGGATATACGATATGCTGTATTCCGGCTTTCAGATGTGGGAAGCATTGGGGATAAGCAGGATAATTTCATTTGACCAACTTACATGGTATGTTCTTTTGGGATACTGTGTGCTCGGCGCGATACTCGGCGCGATAGGCACCGTGGTAAGCACCGGCAAGTATCTTAGGGGCTGAGCCTGGGGAGGTGCGATATGAAAACCAAAACATTCGTAAAAATGAAACGCGCGGTCGGCGGATTTACCGCGGCGGCTATGGTGATATGCACTTCGCTTTCCTACGGCGGAGTTTATGCGGAGGACGAACCGTCCGTCGATGATATCGAAAATCAGATACAGCAGATAGAGCAGGAAAACGATCAGCGCCGTGACGAGATAGACCAGCTCGGAGACGAGATATCCAGCAATCAGGCTGCGCTGGAGAACGTCGCGGAGCTGCTGGATAATCAAAAGCAGCTTGTAGATTACTATAACAACTTAGTTTATTACAAGGAACTGGATATCGAGGATACCCAGGCGAAGATCGCCGAGCTGGACAAGAGCATAGAAGAGGTCAAGGGGCAGATCGCCGAAGCGGAAAAGAAAGTCGATGAGCTGGAAGCGCAGAACGCCGACAATCTTGAAAAATTTGCCGAGATAGTCCGCGCGATGTATATGCACAGCGATTCCGACCTGTTCGGCATACTTGCGGGTTCGGATAATTTCTATGAGATGTCTATAGGCACAGAGGTGCTGAATAATATCACCGAAAAGAACATAGAATTTATGAACCAGCTCACCGACGATATAAAGCGTCTTGAGGATTACAAAAAAGAGCTTGAAACGCAGCGGCAGAAGCTGTCGGATACTCAGGCGGATTACATAGCGCAGGAGGAAAAGCTTACCTCGGAAAAAGACGAGCTGGTCGGCTTGCAGAATGACAGCCAGTCTGCGGTGGACAGTTATCAGAACGATTATAACAATTATAAGTCCGCTATCTCCGAGCTTGAACAGCAGCAAAGTGATCTGCACTACATGATAAACGTCAGTGAGGAAGAAATAGCCGCTCTTGAAGAAGAGGTGCGTCAGCTGATACTTGCGGCGCAAAAGCCCCCGGAGAGCGAGTTGCAAGACGGCATGGAGTGGATGTGGCCGCTCAGCACAAATTTCCATATGATAACCTGCAATTTCGGCTATGATCCGGATATGGACAGATACCACCGCGGTACCGATATCGGCGACGGCGGCATATACGGAGCGAATATCTATTCCACCAAAGGCGGCACGGTAATTATCGCGAACTCCTCCTACGGGTGGAACGGCGGCTACGGAATGTATGTGGTAGTCGACCACGGCGGCGGATATACCTCGCTGTACGCTCACATGAGCGCGGTATATGTAAGCGAGGGGCAGGAGGTCGCACAGGGCGACGTGCTCGGAGCGGTAGGCGATACCGGATGGGCTACCGGACCGCATCTGCATTTCGAGATAAGGATAAACGGAGACGCCACCGACGCTCTGGGCTACGTCAATGTTCCGTGACAATAGATTAAGGGAAAATATCAATGAATAAAAAAGTCAGTTTGGGCGTGACCATCAGCCTTATCGCGGTCGCCTGCGCGATCACCTTTGTGCTGACCATGACGGTTTCGCTGAATATGTATAATTCGATGGTTTCCGGCATACAGGAGCGGGAAAACATCTATAATAAGATAAGAGAGATAGACTCGTTTGTTCGAGTGTCCTCGATCTATGATATCGACGAGGAAACGCTGACCGACGGAATAATGACCGGATACATAACCGGCACCGCCGACGAATACGCGCGCTATTATACCGCTGAGCAGTATTACCGCCTTCAGCAGGAAGAAAGCGGCGTGATAATAGGCACGGGTATGGAAACGCAGATAACCGGTCAGTATCTTGAAGTGACCGAGGTATACGACGGCTCTCCCGCTAAGGTGGCGGAAATAAAGGTCGGCGACCGTATCGTTGAGATAAACGGACAGAGCCTGCTGGAAATGGACGCTGAGAGCGCGCAGGATTCTTTGCTTGGTGAAGAGGGAACAAGGGTATCCGTAACGGTGCAGGACCCTGACGGCACACAGCGAAGCGCGGTGCTTATACGCCAGCAGATAGAGATACAGTCCGTGCGCAGTCAGCTTATCAACGGCTATGCGTATATCAGGATAACTACTTTTAACGAGCTTACCGCCGAGCAATTTGTCGAGGCAGTGGAAAATTATGAATCGCAGTCGGTACTTGGCTATATCTTCGATGTAAGAGGCTGCTCTACCGGCATAATCGCGCCGCTTGAACAGATGCTCAACAAGATACTTCCGGCGGGGATAATCGCGACCAGCACCGTCGCTGACGGAACGGAATCCAACCTTATCGAAACGGACGGCACGTCGGTCATCGCAAAGCCGATAGCGGTGCTTGCCGATAACTCTACCGCCTGCGTTGCGGAGCTTTTCGCGGTATCGCTGAGGGATTTCGCGGGCGCGTCGCTGGTAGGTCAGATCACCGCGGGAAAATCCGAATTGCAAACCACCCAGAGCTTTAAGGACGGCAGCGCGGTATCTATATCCACCTCACGGGTAAAGCCCGCGCGCTCCGAAGATTTTACCGACAAGGGATTAACTCCCGAATACGAGGTAGAAGTAACGGCGGAGCAGGCGGAGATGTTCGAGCTCGGCGATCCGGAAAACGATTTCCAGCTCCAAAGGGCGCTTGAAGTAGTCGCGGCAGAATAAGACCTTGTGCTTATATTGACGCGGCGGATAAAATGCAAACAGAGGATAGCTGTAAGGCTGTCCGGCAACAATAAATTTTTACGGAGGAATGATCAACAATGGCAGGAAAACAGACAGTAATGACACAGGAGGGCCTTGCGGAGCTTGAAAAAGAGCTGGAGCAATTAAAAACAGTCACCCGACGCGAAATCGCGGATAAAATAAAAGTCGCGCTCTCTTTCGGAGACCTTTCGGAAAACTCGGAGTATGACGAGGCTAAGAACGAGCAGGGTATCGTTGAGGCTCGTATAGCTGAGATAGAAGCGACTCTTAAAAACGTAAAGGTGCTGGACGTTGATGAGCTTTCGACCGAGCATGTCAGCCTCGGCAATAAGGTAGTGCTTAAGCCCTTGGACGGCGGCAAAAATCTCAGCCTTTATCTGGTAGGCTCTAAAGAGGTAGACATGAAAAACGGTAAGATCTCCGACGAGTCACCTATAGGAAAGGCCTGCATAGGCAAAAAGCTCGGCGAGGTAGTGGAGGTAGAAGCGCCGGTCGGACTTAAACGTTATGAGATACTTGAGATAGACAAGTAATTTTCGGATAGTGGCTATACGCAAAAAAGTCCGTCCGTTCATTCGGGCGGATCTTTTTATTTAACAGACAGGAAGGAACAAAATGGCAGAAAACGAAAACATTGAACAGGAATTGACCGAACAGGAAATGTTAGAGCAGCTCGACGAGCAGCACCGCATAAGAATAGAAAAGCTCTCGGAATTAAGAGCCGGCGGCTATGACCCTTATCAGGTGACGAAGTACGACGTTACCCATAAGGCGGAGGAGATACGCGGCGATTACGATGATCTTGAGGGCAAGGACGTATCCATCGCGGGCAGGATAACCAGCAAGCGCGATATGGGCAAGGCGAGCTTTATCGATATCCGCGACGGCAGCGGAAGAATGCAGGTGTACGTTCGCATCGACGACGTCGGAGAAGACGTATACAAGGGCTTCAAGAAGTGGGATCTGGGAGATATCGCCGGCATAAAGGGCTTTGTGTTCAAGACCAAGCGCGGCGAGATATCCGTTCACGCAAAGGAGATAAAGCTGCTGGCAAAATCTTTGCTGCCTTTGCCGGAAAAGTGGCACGGGCTTCGCGACAAGGAGGAGCGCTATCGCAAGCGTTATCTTGACCTGATAGCAAACCCCGAGATAAAGGACACCTTTGTGATGCGTTCGCGTATAATCAAAGAAATACGAAATTTTCTTGACGCAAAGGGCTTTCTTGAGGTGGATACGCCGGTACTGCATACTTTAGAGATAGGCGCGGCAGCACGGCCGTTCAAGACTCATCACAACGCGTTGGATATAGATATGTATCTGAGGATAGAAACCGAGCTGTACTTAAAGCGGCTGATAGTCGGCGGCTTTGACAAGGTGTACGAGGTCGGCAGGATATTCCGCAACGAGGGCATGGATTCTACCCACAATCCGGAATTTACCTCAATAGAAATGTATCAGGCGTACACCGATTATATCGGCATGATGGAGCTTATTGAAGAATTATACCGCACGGTCACAATAAACATCTGCGGCACCGACACGGTGACATATCAGGGCAAGGAGATAGCCGTGGGCAAGCCGTGGAAGCGCATGACCATGAAAGAGGCGGTAAAGCTCTACGCAAACGAAGATTATGACAGCTGGAAAGACGACGCCGACGCAAGAGCCGCGGCAAAGCAAAAATCGGTGGAGATATCCGAAACGGCGACTAAGGGCGAGGTGTTAAACGCATTGTTCGAGGAGTTTGCCGAGGACAAGCTGATACAGCCGACTATTATTTACGATTACCCCGTAGAGGGTTCTCCGCTCGCAAAGCGCAAGCCGAGCGATCCGGCGTTTACCGAACGGTTCGAGTATTTTATCAACGGCTGCGAATTCGGCAACGCGTTTTCCGAGCTGAACGACCCGATAGACCAGCGCGAGCGCTTTACAAAGCAGGCGGAGGAAAAGAGAAAGCAAGGCGCGAACGCTCAGGTGGACGAGGACTTTCTCACCGCGTTGGAATACGGTCTGCCGCCTACCGGAGGGCTTGGCTTGGGACTTGACAGATTTATTATGTTGCTTACGAACAGCGCCTCGATAAGAGATGTGCTGCTGTTCCCAACAATGAAGCCTTTAGCCGACTAAAAGAGCCGAAAAAGCCAGTATTTATGCGGGTTTTCGGAATTGCCCAAAAGCCCAAATTTACATCTTTACATCAAACTTACATCAAACGATGTCGAAAAAGATGCAGAGATGAAAAAATCGCAGATTTTCTATGTGTGAGTGGAGGCCATATATGGATAAACAGATAACAGGAACCGTAGTTGCGGCGACAAAGCAGTGGTGGATGAAGGTCAACAGAAAACCTGTAAGAATGCACGCACTGGATGGTGCTGAATTTCCTTATATTATCAAGATTAAATACACTGTGGATGGAAAGGCGTACACTAAAAGAAAATGGATTAGCGCCGGAGAATCTGTTCCTCATGTGGGGGACAATGTGCAGGTGATATATAATTCTGATAAGCCATCCAAGGCTAAAATCTCGTAACAGCAATACTGACAGGTGTGAGTTGCGCTGGAAAATTTGATCCCGATATTATTGAACTGCCCCCTGAGAGCAATGCTTTCAGGGGGCTTTTTTGCGTTCTGGCGGCAAATCGCAAACTTCATCGCAGCGCCTTTTTTCTATATAATACAGTTACTCAAAGGAAAGGAACGGCGACGATGGAGAACAGCTTTGCAGCCAAACACCCGGAGCTTGTTTGCGAATGGTCGGAGAAAAATCTTCCTCTTACCCCCGAACAGATTCCCTACGGTTCAAATAAAATCTATTGGTGGCACGGTGCCTGTGGGCATGAATGGACGGCAAGCGCTAAAAGCCGCCATGCCGGGGAGAAATGCCCGATCTGTTCCGGCGCACGAATCCTCGTGGGATTCAACGACCTTGCCACGGCGAAGCCGGAACTTGCCGCAGAATGGTCGGAGAAGAACAAGCCGCTTTTGCCGACAATGGTGACGGTCGGCTCTCATAAGAAAGTAATATGGAAAGGCAAATGCGGACACGAATGGGTAGCGCAGATTAAAAACCGGGTTCAACAGGATAGCGGTTGTCCGTACTGCTCACACCG
>CANQKE010000048.1 GCA_947624435.1 uncultured Ruminiclostridium sp. | reverse complement strand
ATCGTCCAAAAGTCCCGTTGGCATATTTACATCCTAAAGGAGTTTGCCCGGCAGAGGAAACTTCTCTGACAGGGATAAGCGTATGTTGCTCCACGGAAATTTGAAAAGTCATAAAAATGTCGAGCAAATCCTATTGAAATGTCAGACTTTTAAGGGGTAAAATCCATTGAAATGTCATTTTTGATAGTCAAGCTGTAAATTTCAAAATCGCACATTCGACGAAACCGAGCCTCCTTTGTACAATAGTAGTGCAAAGGAGGTTTGCGTTTTTATATGTTACACCAACACTTCCCATTTTCCGTAGCGTTTGCCGTCAACTCTGCGGATATATTGTTTCTCTTTCAGAGAGTCTATGATGCGCTTTATGCTTCTGACAGATTTACCTGTTTGTTCTGCAAGTTCGGTTTGCTTAACAGACGGGTTCTTTTTAATTAAATTAAATACCGCCAGTTCTTCTAAAGTACAGTCCAAAGTGCCAAATTGACACTTTGGAGTTTCGGTAGTGGCCCTTTGGGAAGTGTTTTCATTCGCAAAATCAACGTGCATATAACGATTTTTTAATTCGTGGTTTGTGCCGAGCATAAGATTTTCAAAAAATAATTCCAAAAATTTTGTGGTGGAATGAATGCCTTTTTGCAAATCGTTATAATTTGCTCTAACCAGTGCGTTACGGAAATACCAAGAGTTCTCACGGAACGCATCATTATTAACTCGGAACCCAAAGGTTTTTATATACTTAATCATAAACACGGCGGTGGCTCTTGTATTACCCTCGCCGAAAGGATGAATCTGCCAAATATCCGATGCGAATTTTGCAAGGTGCTTTACCGATGCTTCAACCGACAGTCCCTCGTAAGAAAACTCCTTTTCGGTGGCGAAATCGTAATCCAGCGTGTCCTTTATGCTGTTGAAATCAGCGTAAATTACCGTTTCGCCGTTCAGCACCCATTCCTTTTTGGAAATGTTATACCGGCGGATTTGTCCGGCGTGGTTAAATACACCCTCGAACAGTCTGCGGTGAATAGTGATCCATTCGGCGGGAGAAAATTGAAACGCTTTTTCGCCTAAAAGCTTTGTTATCCTTGCAGATACAATATCCGCTTCTTTGGTGTTGTTCTCAACTTCGGTGCGGGCGGTTCTCTGTTCGTAATAGCTGTAAATACGCTTCTGAGCTTCGTCAATGGTGATTTTGCCCTCAATGTGATCCTTTGCGGTATCCAGCAAATATTCAGATGTGTTTAGTCCGTCAACTGCCTGTAAGCCGATAGCGGTTTGCCAAGCTTCGCTTTTTTCGGCTCTTTCAGGTTCACCCTGCTTTATATATTCTTCAAGTTCAAATTGCCAATTCTTATCGGGCATATTTGCGCCTCGTTTCATTATAATAATTCTTCCGTCTTAAAGGCTCGATATCCCTCGTAATAGTAGCTGTGGTCTATGCCTTTCATATAGACCTCACGGCTGTTTATTTCGTCTGTAAGAGCACTTTTTAGCAACACTTTGATTTCCACATCTTTAATCGGGCTGCGTTCCATTGCAAGCAGGTAATCTTCCTTATCAACCTTGCTCCAATCGACAACCTTGCCAATTTCATTTTTCAAAATATGGTCAATCCAAATGCGTGTGCTTCGCCCGTTTCCTTCTCGGAATGGGTGTGCGATGTTCATCTCAACGTACTTTTCCACGATCTCGTCAAAGGTTGAATGCGGCATTTTATCAATGTTATCAAGCGCCGCTTCAAGATACATTAAAGGAGCAAAACGGAAGCTTCCTTTTGCAATATTGACAGTTCTAAGCTTGCCTGCGAAGTCGTAAATGTCCTCAAAGAGATATTTATGGATTGCCTGCAATGTAGAAAACTTGCCGACAGGAAGAATATCTAAAATACCCTTTTCAAAAAGCTCAAGCGCTTTTTTCTTGCTGATGCGCTCTTCTTCACGGGCAAGGTCGGCGGAACTTGAAAGTCCCAATTTATTTTCAAGTGCCATAGCGCACCTCCCGGGTTCAAATTACTGATCTGCTGCAACGCCGGATTTCATCCAAGCATCTACTTCGCTGACCTTGAATTTCCAAAGGCGTCCGATTTTTGCGGCTGGCATATTTCTTTTTTCTATCCAAGCGAGTACAGTGTCACGGCTGACACCGAGGTATTCGCAAATTTCTTTTAATGAGTACCAGCGCTCAATGTTCGAATCCATAAATCGTCCTCGCTTTCGGGTAGTTATAACTGTATGCTTTTAGTATACCACATTTCGACTTTATAATCAAGGATTATTGCGGATTTATAAAGAAAAAAGAGGAATATTCAATAAAATCAAGCTGAAGCACGAGGAAGAACAATGATAAAAACGGAGTGGTAGTGCAATATTCGGCGCGCAAGGAGAATATGAAATGACAGTATTTTGGATGACAAAATCCATTGAAATGTTATTTTGAACGGCAAGGAAAAATTTTTACCGCCGCTATTATTTTATTTGGATATAGATGTTTTTGAAATGAATTTCTGTATTTACAAAAAGAAGATCGATTTGCTTTTCAAATTGCATCAATTATTCTTTATGATGTGCTGCTCCGGCGCAGGCAAGCTCTCTTCACGTCTGTCTGCCGCCCCATCGTCATATTTACACAAAAAACCGGAGCAAAAACTACTCCGGTTTTGGCGCAGAGGGCGGGATTCGAACCCGCGTGTGCTTTCACACAAACTGATTTCGAGTCAGCCCCGTTATGACCACTTCGATACCTCTGCGTGTAATTTATCAAGCTTATTAATTATACACTATAAATTCCGATTTGTCAACATTGATTTTTCTCTCTTACTCTATAAAAAAACAGACCC
Source organism: uncultured Ruminiclostridium sp. (assembly GCA_947624435.1). Classification (GTDB taxonomy): domain Bacteria; phylum Bacillota; class Clostridia; order Oscillospirales; family Ruminococcaceae; genus Ruminiclostridium_E. The sequence goes on along the minus strand of CANQKE010000048.1, from coordinate 16,843 downwards.
CCAAAAAGGAGGTCTGTTTATTGTTATTCGATCGCGATGATCTTTTTCTGTTCTACGGTTTTCTGGGCGTCCTTCTTGGGAATGTTGAGCTTCAGCACGCCGTCCTCGAATTTAGCCTTGACCTCTTCCTCGGTGATGTCCTCGCCTATATAAAAGGTCCTTTGCATAGAGCCGGCATAGCGCTCCTGACGGATAAGCTTGCCCTCCTTGGACTTTTCGTCCTTGTTAAGATCCTTTGAAGCTCCTACGACCAGATTGCCGTTTTCAAGGCTCAGGCTTATCTCCTCTTTCTTAAAGCCCGGCAGGTCGATGTCCAGCTCGTACATATTGTCATGCTCGTGAACGTCGGTCTTCATAACGCTTGCGGCATGCTTGCCATACAGCTGCTTGTTGATATTCTCAAGCTCTCTGGACGGAAAATCCATAAAACGGTCAAAATCATCAAATAAACTTTCTCCAAAAATGGTCGGTAATAACATAGGTCAGTCCTCCTTTTTCTCAATAACACTTTTGATAACCTTATGTTTTGAGCAACGGGACGGATGGTTCAGACCCCCGGACGGTCTGCTCTGTTCCTTTGTTCTGACATAATTATATCACAACGTTTTAGCACTGTCAAGGGGAGAGTGCTAATTTTCACAATATTTTCACATTTCCTATATTTTTGTGACGTTTTGCCCGCTGATTTTAGCACATAGATGAGCAAAACCTCTTAAAAGTGGTGGTGTGAAGTGACCTTACCCTTTCACAAACTCTTCCGGCGATATCCACTTATCGCTGAATTTAACGCTGAAATGAAGATGCGGCGGCAGCTTGGATTCGCAGTCGAAAGCGGCGGTCTTGCCTATTATTTCACCGGCGGCAAGCTCCTGCTGCTCATTTACCTCCAAAGCGGTGTCAAGCCCGTAATAAAAGCCCTGATAGCCGTCGTAATGGTCGATGACTACGCAGCCGCCCCACAGCGGATCGTTGTAGATGCGCAGTACCTTGCCCGCAGCGGCGCTTTTTATCTCGCTGCCCTCGTCACAGGCGATGTCTATGCCGTCATGGGTCTTCCATACTCCGAGCGTTTCGCTCTTTACCAGTTCTCCGCCGCTGTACGGGGTGATTATCTCGCCCTCTACCGGCAGCATTCTTTCGGACGGCGCGGTGACGAAATTATTCGTCTGCTCGTCCTTTGGCGGAGCGCTTGTTTCGGGCGGCTGAGAGGTTTCCGGCGGGAGGGTGGTCTCCGGTTCGCTGCTCTCGTCCTTGGGTATATCGGAGACGTTGTTATTCGCCGGAAGCTCGGGAGTAAAGCTCGGCTGCGCGGTTATCTCCCGCAGAGTATTGTCATAGGCGATATATGTTGCGATACCCACCGCCACCACGCTCAGACACAGCGCACCGATAAAGCCTCTTCCTTTCATAAAGCTCTTAAGCCCCGCAAATTTTATTTTCTTCATATACTGCTTCCTTTCCGTATTTTTTGGCCGGGATATGCCTTCAGCGTTATTTTTAACAATTTTTCCCGTTTTATTCACGGCGGCGGCAACAGGACAAAGATTGTATAAGTTTTCGTCAAAATCTTACCGTTTTTTTGTAGAATAGGCAGAAAAAGAGCTAAAATCCGAGGATATATCTTGACGAAACCGCCGCGATGTTGTATTATTAAAATGTATAAATAGGCTCAAAAACGTATAGTGAGGGGAGCGTTTTTTACGAAAGACGAAAGCAAAACAGAGGTCATAGTTTCCGCGTCCATGCTGGCAAGCGACCTTGCCCGGCTCTCGGACGAGCTTACCCGCGTTGAAAACGCCGGTATAGAATGGCTGCACATCGACGTGATGGACGGCGTTTTTGTCGATAATATAACCTACGGAAATAACGTTGTAAAGGCGCTTAGACCGATAAGCAGGCTGTTTTTCGACACTCATCTTATGGTACACGACCCTACCCGTCTTATTCCGCTGTTTGCTAAGGCGGGCAGCGATATGCTGACTATACACCTTGAAAGCGAGGGCGACACGGCGGCAAATCTATCCGAAATAAGGCGGCTGGGCATGAAGTCGGGATTATCGGTAAAGCCCGGTACTCCGATAGAGCGCGTCTATCCGCTGCTGCCGTACTGCGATATGGTGTTGGTAATGACGGTAGAACCGGGATACGGCGGGCAGTCTTTCAGGAAAGAATGTATAGAAAAGGTGCGCTGCCTGCGGGATTTCTGCAATGAAAACAATATAGATATAAAAATAGAGGTGGACGGCGGGATAAACGCCGATACCGCCGAGATAGCAAAACAGGCCGGGGCAAACGTGCTTGTAGCCGGGACTTACCTGTTCGGCGCCGAGGATATATCCGACGCGGCTTACCGTTTAAGATAAGCGCGAGCAGTAAAGAGAGAGGGGAAGTTGCTCGATGACTAACGACGAGCTTCTTAAAAAAATAGACGACGCACCGCTGCTTATGACTACCGAGGCGGCGCGCAAAAAGCTGCGAAAGCCGCGCAGCGTGTATGGGGATCAGATAGTCTTTATGCTCGCCGTGACGGTGATGGCTTTTTCGCGCTACGGCGTTCGGGCGCTGGCGGTATGCGTGGTATCGGTGCTGTGCTGCGTGCTTGCCGATATGATAGGCTGCTTTTTGTCGAAAAAGGAGTACGGCATAAAGGACTTGTCCACCTTTGCCTACGGGCTTGCGGTAGCGCTTATGCTGCCGGCAAGCGTGCCTTATTATATCGTTGCGATAGGCGCGGTGCTGGCGATAACCGTAAAGCATATTTTTGGCGGAAAGGATAATTATATATTTAACCCCGCCGCCGTTTCGATAGCGTTTTTGATAATGTGCTACCCGCAGGAGGTGCTGATGTATCCGGTATCCTCCGCAGGGCTGGAGCTTTTCGATACAAGCGGCGCGGTGCTCACAAACGGTATAGAAAGCTATTTTATAAAGACCGGCGCAATGCCCGCGCTTTCTCCTTTGGAGATACTTATGGGCAGCTTTGCCGGGCCGATGGGCGCTATCCATATACTGATACTTGCGGTAAGCGCGATATGCCTTATCTGCCGCAAGAGCGTTTCGCTGGCGGCGACGCTGGGCGGTATGGGCGTTATGGCGGCGGTATCCTATATGATCACTCCGTCGCTGGACAGCCTGACCTTTCAGTTTATCAGCGGATTTGTATTGTTCGGCTTTATATTCCTTGCGAGCGACCCGCAGACGTTACCGCTTACCAACGGGGGCAGACTGCTTTACGGGCTGCTGCTGGGGCTTATCACCGCGATATTCCGCCAGAGTGCGCAGATAGAGGGAGTATTCGTATTCGCGCTGCTGGTAGTGAATGCGCTGTCGCTGTATCTTGACCGGCTGTGGTTTTATATATGCAGCGGCGTAAAACGTCTTATCGCGTATCTGAGGGAAAACTTAGGTTCATACGAGCGTATCTCTAAAAACGTAAAGCGGGGCAAGACCCCCGCGCTTACCGATACGCAGGAAATACTTATCGAGCCGGTGAATTACAATATGCCGCCGATAGACAGCAAGGTAACTAAGATAAAACGTAAAAAGCGGTTCAGCATAAAGGATACCAAAGAGTATCTGCAAAAGCACTTCAATCAAAAGGATAAGGAGGCGAACGCAGTTGGAACAGCAGACGCCGCGTCTGAAGAAGCTCAGACAGAAGAAGACGAAAACGACAGGATTTGACCGCAGTCTGCTGGACGGCCTCGCCAAGCAGAACGTCGTGCTTATGACCGGCATAGTAAACGCACCGGTAGTTATCGCCGCCACCACTTTCAAAAAAGGCGTGGTAATTGCGATAGCCTTTGCGGTAATATCCATGCTGACGATATTTATCTGTTCTTTCGTGCCTAAAAAGATAGTATATACTTTAAGGGTAATAACCTTTGCGCTGGTAGGTTCGGTAATATATATCCCGACTGTGATAATGCTGGAGGAGATATTCCCCCGCACCGTCGGACTGATAGGAATATATATGCCGCTTATCATTACCAATGCGCTGATATTTTCAAAGACCGAGAGCCGATTTTATCTGCGCCGTCGGGGAGAAATGATGATAGACGTGTTCTTTTTCTCGGTGGGATTCGGCGTTGTATGCGCGCTGGTCGGCGCGTTAAGAGAGCTTATAACCGCGGGCAGCATAGCGGATATAAAGCTTGCGGAGCTTAACGTGTCGGCGTTTGAAGCGCCGTTCGGCGGTTTTATAATGGTAGGGATAATGGCGGGCGCGTTCAGAGCGCTGTATAATTTCGCGCGCAACCGCCGTATAAATAAGAACAGCAGTCAAGATCCGCGAAGCGCTCAAAAGCGGGAGGTGTAGCATGGAGCTTTTAACAGAGTTCATCACCACCGCGATGGCGGCAATGTTTGTGGAAAACGCGATATTCTCCCGCGCGTTAGGTACCAGCGTGGCGTTTTATGCCTCAAGAAATACCGGCAACATGGTCGGGCTGGGACTCGGGATACTGTATGTCACCACCGTTTCCAGCTTTATCACCTACTGGATAGACCTGCTGCTGTACGAGCAAAGCTGGTACTGGATAGTAATGCCGCTGATATATGCGGTGATAATAAGTATAGTATATACCGGCAGCCTGCTGCTGATATGGCGGTTCATGCCGAATCTGTTCAAAAAGATAAAAAAGTACGTCCACCTGTCGGTATTCAATGCCGCGGTGCTCGGCGCGCTGTTCCTCAACGAGGTGTACCACGCTTCGCTTGTAGGGTATCTGGGCTTCGGCATAGGACTTGCCGTCGGATTTATGATAGCGGTGTTCTTTTTGCATATCGCAAACGACAGGCTAAATTCCCCGCTGGTGCCCGCGGCATTTCGAGGCATGCCGGTAATGATGGTGTTTATCGGTATACTTTCACTGGCTTTTTATGCGCTGACCGGCTACAACACTAGTGCCTGACAGCATCTTACAAATACGACAAAGGAGCTTCTCATGAAACGTAATAAAGGCATCAAAATAAAACGCAATCACAAAAATCTTTACAGAAAACGCAAAAGCACCGGCAGAAAGGTCGCCGAGGTGATCCTGCTGATAGTGATAGTCGGCGGACTGGTATTTTTGGGTTACTCCGTCGCTCCGACGGTGATAAATTTCTTGAACCGCCAGGCGGCGGAAAGTCAGGTGGAGAGCGAGCCGGTATGGACTCCTCCGGTTTCCGTTCCGTCGGAAAGCACTCCGGAGACTACCCCGAAGCCGGAAAGCTCGCAGCCGCCGGAAAGCTCGGAGCCGGAGTCGCCTAAGGAATCTATCCTCTATGCTCCCGACGGCACGCTGGATTCCGCATCAACTCTTAAAAAGTATCTCGATTCGGTAAAGGGCAGCTGCACAAAGGTAGTATTCACGCTTAAAAACGAGAAAGGCGAGCTGACATATAAATCTTCGGTGAAAGCCGCGTCCGATATAAATGATATCAACAAGGGCACGCTCACCTTAAAGCAGATAGCCGACGCCTGCAAGGCCGCGAATATCATACCTGCCGCGGCAATAAGCACATTACTCGACAGCACCGCGCCGCATTGGCTGGATAATATGAGCTATTACGCTTCGGCGGGCTGGATGTGGCTGGACGATTACGCCGACCGCGGAGGAAAGCCGTGGGCAAACCCGATGGCGGATATAACTTCGGAATATCTCTCCTCACTCACCGCGGAGATAGCCAAGGCGGGCTTTAAGGATATTATGCTGCAAAATACGATGTATCCGGCGTTCCGCGCATACGATTATAATTTACTGCCGTCAAATGTAAGGGCTTCCGACCGCAGTGACCGACTGGCCGAGGTCGCGGCGGCCTGCGCAAAGTCCGCGTCCGGCGCACAGTCGTATATCGAAATAGACGCAGCCGACCTGCTGTCCGCCGCAGTTACTGACTATGATGCGTCCGCCGAGATAATACAAAGTATAGCCAAGGCGGGCGGCTGCAAGCTGATAGTAAATATCGACGCGTCGCTGTTCGGGCAGTCTATAGAGATATCCTCCGGCAAAAAACTTACGGTGGATAAAAACGCCGCTAAGGCGATAAAGCAGCTTACCGCCGAGATAGATAAGCTCACCGGAGAAAACGGCACCGCGGTAAGACTCAGCGGAAAGCTTACCGACACCGCCGCTGCGGTAAAGGCGGCTGAGGACGCGGGCTGCACGTTAGTCATAGCAGGTTGACATTAAAGGAAAAGTATGTTATACTGTAAATATAGCCTACACGGTTAAAAAGAAAGGAAAATAAAAATGACCGAGCTTTTAACACTTCTGTCCGCCGGACAGACCGCGACCGGAACGCAGCAGGCAAACGCCGCAAATCCCGTAAATATGCTGGTGATGCTTATTCCGTTGGTGCTTATGATAGTGATATTCTACTTCCTTATCATAAGGCCGGAGAAAAAGCGTTCCAAGAAGATGAAAGAAATGTTGGATAACCTTGAGGTGGCCGACGAGGTAGTCACCGCCGGAGGTATAATAGGACGCGTCCTCAGCGTTAAGGAGGATACCGTGCTGATAGAGACCGGCAGCGACAGGACCAAGATAAGGATCCTCAAGAGCAGCATAGCCGAAAACAGAACGGTACATGATACACAGGAATCATAATAAAAACCCGGTATGCTTGTCATGCCGGATTTTTAGTTAAAAGGAGCATTTATGGATAGGCTCAGACACGGTTTTGATACGCTGTCCAAGGCATACCGGCCGATAACCTCCACCGCGTTTGACCTTAGCGGCGGTTACCGCGAGATAATGCCCTCAGACCCGTTAAAGCCGTATATCCGCTGCTTTTGGGAAAACAAGCCGGGCAAGCCCGAAAAACGCCTTGTCATACCGGACACCTGCATGGATATCATTATAAATATCGACAATTCCCGACATACCGCTCATGCCGTCTTTTGCACAATGGACGAGCATACTTATCAAAGCGGCGCGGCGTTTTCGACTTTCGGCATACGTTTTTTCGGGCATACGGCGGCGTTGTTCAGTCAAAGGGACTTTTGCGGTACTAAAAACCGGACGTATTTCCCCGATGAATTTTTTGAGGGTATCACCGACAGCCTTATAAAGATCGTCGAGCGGCATGACACGCTTTTAGAAAGGGCGAGGGCGGCGGAGGCGCTGCTTATCAACAGACTGGATAAAAACCGCGTCGACTCTGATTTTATGAACGCCATAAGCGGCATCATCTTAAATAACGGGCGTATCGGCATACGGGAGCTTGCCCGCCGAAACGGTCTCTCCGAGCGCAAGCTCGAGCGTATTTTCGCAAACAATGTCGGAGTAAGTCCCAAGACGCTGTCAAATCTTATCCGGTATCAATTTGTATGGCAGGATATCGTTCGCGGCGGGGATATTCTTGACATGGTGGAAAAATACGGCTATACCGACCAATCGCACTTGCTGAATGATTTTCGTCTTCGGCACGGCATGAATCCTAAGCAGGCTGTTATTTCGGCGCATGTCGGATTTTTACAAGACAAGCCGGAAAATATGCTGTAAAATAAGAGGTACTAATTATAAAGGAGAGCTTGCTTATGACAGCTTATGAAAAAGCGCGCGCGTTTATTTACCGCAGCGCAAGACCTATCGACCTTGCGGTGTACAAATTCCGGTTTGAAAACGGCTCAAGCGAGGACATCATCACCGCTTTGTCCGCTTATCAGAACTCCGACGGCGGTTTCGGTCTCGGATTAGAGCCGGATAATTTCAACCCAGATTCCCTGCCTATGGGAGTATGGAAAGCGACCGAATACATTAAAGAGGCGGGCGGACTGGAGACTGATCACCCCATTATAAAGGGCATTCTGCGCTATCTTGAAAGCGGCGACGGCTATGACGATACCCATAGTCAGTGGGCGAACACCGTCCCGTCAAATAACGACTGCCCTTGCGCGGTATGGTGGAAGTATCCCGAAAGCGGCAGCACTTTTGAGTATAACCCTACCGCCGCTCTTGCGGGATTTATCGTAAAATACGCCCTGCCGCAAAGTGAATTATACCAAAAGGGCGCAAAGATAGCAAAAGAAGCCGCCGAGTGGTTTATAACATCCGCCCCGATAGAACAGCATATCGCGGGGTGTTTTATCTCGTTGTATGATTATTGCAAGGACGCGGGAGTATCGCTGTTCGATGAAAAGGCGCTTGCTGACAAGCTTTACGAGATAGTGGACAAGTCTATCTGCCGCGATAATGCCCGCTGGTGGGAATACCTGCCCCGCCCGTCGACATTTATCGATTCGAGAGAAAGCAGGTTTTACAGCGCCGAACTGGAACCGCTGTGCAAACAGGAATGCGAGTTTATCAAAGCAAATCAGCAGTCCGACGGTTCGTTTTACCTCCCGTGGACGTGGGGCAACGAATATAAGGAATGGACGCTTGCGGAAAGCTGGTGCAAGGCAGCGGTGGCGATAGATAATTTGAGGTTTCTAAGAGAGTTTGATCCTGATTTTACAATATGACTTACACCCCGGGGTAACGTCCTCGGGGGTTTTGTATAGGGGGGTTGGGGGGGAGAGAAAATAAAAAATTGGGGTTTGGGGCGACAGCCCCAAGAAAAAGGGGTTGGGCATACTATCCGCTGGCGCGGATAGTTGTTTTGATTTCTCCGAAATCAAAGGGCGGGATACTGTGCGCGCAGCGCACAGCGGGGGCATTGGGGGCAGAGCCCCCAGAAGTGCCGCTACCTCCGAAAGGGCAGGAACATAATAAAAGAACTTTATAATGCTTACGCCAAGCAGCCAAATGCAAAGCAGCAACGCCGCGGACATACTGTATGGCGGAGTTATCAAGTGCCCTTCATAGGAAGCGTAATTAAAGGGAAATTGTAGCTAGGACGGAAGCTGATAATATTTATCGGATAGGTAAAGCCTGCGACGTGAATAAGGGGACGGATAGGGGTCGGGTGAGGAAGAAAAGTCCGAAAGGAAACCGAGGGTAGGGGAAAGGAACCGTAGGTCGCCTTTCCCCTACCCTGGGTGTCCTGTCGGAGAGGCCAGCGGAGGTGGATAAATTCGGATAAGGAATATCCCTTGTATTTCGTATGCAACGGTATATCTAAAAACGTGTAGGGGTCTGGGGAGCGACCCGCTCCCCAGCGGGGGCTTGGGGGCAGAGCCCCCATAATCAGGGTTTGGGGCAGCGCCCCAAAAACAAAAACAGCCGCCTTTCGGCAGCTGTTTATTGTTTTTATAAGCTGTTAATTAATATTTAGCATACGGATTTTCACCGTCATAAAGAACGCCTTTCGGACGGTTGAACTCTATATCGCTGACGCCGAGGTAGCGCAGTACCTCAAATATAGCCTTTCCGTGATGGCCGAACGCCACCGCGCCGTGGTGCGGATAGTGCTTTTTGATAAGCACGTTGCGGTAGAATCTGCCCATTTCGGGGATGGCGAACACGCCTATTCCGCCGAACGACTTGGTAGCTACCGGCAGCACCTCGCCCTCTGCCACATAGCTTTGAAGCTTTGCGTCAGCGGTGCTTTGCAGACGGAAGAAGGTTATCTCGCCGGGGATTATATCACCCTCAAGAGTGCCTCTGGTTATATCCGGCTCTTTGTCCGGCTCAAGTCCGCGGTGCATGATAAGCTGATACTTCATAGTCGAGCTGGTCAGCTTGCAGGAAGCGGTGTTGCCGCAGTGGAAGCCCATGAATACGTCCTTATGAGTATAGTCGAACTTGCCCTTTATGCTTTCGTTGTACATATCGGCGGGAACGGAGTTGTTGATATCAAGCAGCGTTACCACGTCGTCGGATACGCAGGTGCCGATATATTCGCTTACCGCGCCGTAAATATCCACTTCGCAGGATACCGGTATACCGCGCGCGGTAAGACGGGAGTTTACATAGCAGGGAACGCAGCCGAACTGCGTCTGGAACGCCGGCCAGCACTTGTTTGCAAATACTACGTATTCTCTGCTGCCCTTGTGCGCTTCCATCCAGTCGAGCAGGGTTATCTCCAGCTGAGCAAGACGGGAAAGTATGCCGGGCATCTTGTTGCCCTCGCCGAGCTCTTTTTCCATGTCGGCGACAACGTCGGGTATCCTCGGATCGTCCTTATGGTTGTTGAAAGCCTCGAACAGATCCAGCTCGGAGTTCTCCTCTATCTCAACGCCTATATCGTACAATCTCTTTATAGGAGCGTTGCAGGCGAGGAAGTCCTGCGGACGCGGGCCGAAAGTGATTACCTTTAGCTTGCTAAGTCCTATGACCGCCCTTGCGATCGGTATAAAGTCGGCTATCATATCGGCGACCTCATCGGCGGTACCGACGGGATATTCGGGTATGTATGCCTTTATATTCCTAAGATCCAGGTTGTAGCTTGCGTTGAGCACGCCGCAGTAAGCGTCGCCTCTGCCGCCCACCAGATTGCCTTGGCTCTCTTCCGCCGCAGCGACGAACATTACCGGTCCGTCAAAATATTTTGCCAGCAGCGTTTCTGAGCTTTCCGGGCCGAAGTTGCCGAGATATACGACCAATGCGTTGCAGCCTGCCGCTTTCAGCTCGTCGAGCGCCGCCATCATGTGCTTTTCATTTTCAATGGTGGTGGGACATTTGAAGATATCTATGCCCTTTTTCTTGCAGGCGTCCACTACCGCGCCGCATCTGGATTCCGAAAGGCTCATCGGGAAACAGTCGCGGCTTACTGCGGCTATTCCCAGCTTTACCTGAGGTATGTTGTTCATGTCTTTTCATTCCTTTCTGATAAATCAGCATACGCTGAGTTGTTGGTATTATTTTAACATATTTTTATCTCTTTGTCTACAGGTATTTTTATGTTTTGCATAAATTTTTTCCTGTTTGGGAAATGAAAAAACGCCGCTTTTTTTAAGACTTGCCGCCGAAAGCTGCCGCAGGCGTATTTTTTCCTTTTCTCCGGCGGGGAGGAACAGCCGCAGATCGCACCGGTTTTTCCGCCGCTGAAAGATATTCTGCGTTACCGTCAGCATGCCGCACCGCTCTTTGGGAAAAACCGCGGTGCGCCGCTTAGAGCGGTAACGGTACACCGCGGACATGACAGCGGCGCTTTCGCTTATACCGGAATATTTGCGCTCCCAAAAGCCGCATATCATCTGCCATAAAAAGGGCAGCGGCAAAAGCAGCGCCGCGAAATTGAACCCGCCGAACAGCCCCGCCGCCAGTCCCGCCGCCGAGGAAAATACCGCCAGCGCAAATAAGCACGCCGGCATAAGCACAAACGGTCTTAAAGGCTCGGCACGCGCGCTCACGGCGGGGCTGCCCTGGGTAAATACGCCGCACAGCGCGTTTGCCGCCGCGTCAGCGCTGAGCCTTCCCGCATACGGTATCAGCGGGCAGCGCTCTTTATCGGGAGAAAACCCGTTTGCGAACGCGAAAACCGATACTCCGCCGCAGAGAAAATTTTGTGAGAACACTAAAAACGACGGATCGTCGGTCACTATGCACCTTTGCCGGATAAATACGCCGCGTCGGATAATTACGGCGTTTTCAGATTTTTTGACGGAAAAATCGGCGTTGTCCAGCAGCGTTACCGCTACCGATACCAGCCAGCCGAAAAACAGCACCGCGGCGGCTATTACCGTAAGCTTGGGAACGTCCGATAAATGCTCCGGCAAAAGGTCGGCATGCTCGCTCATCACCTCACGCACGCCTTTTCCGAGCACCGTGCCTATCACCGACAACGCCGCCGATACCTTAAGCAGCCCGTTTGCTCCGTCCGCGTTAAGCACCGAGTGAAAAAGATTCTGCTTGTAGCTTGCTTTCAGCACGGTTTTCCCCTTATTAGCGGCAAGCCTTGCGGCGGTGCGGGCGTCGGCGTAAAAAATTATTGTCGGGCGAGGGCTGACCACGGTGTAAATTACCGCCTTATGGCAGGAAAACAGCGCGGTGAACGGCGTTTGCACCAGCTTTATACAGCTTATCTGCGAGCTGTCAAGCAAAAGAGTCCTTTTTATCAGCAGACCGCTGCGGTATTCTATCACGCCGTCTTTTACCCCCATAAGGGAAAAGCGCTGCTTTATCACGCTGTAAAAAAGTATAAGCGAGGCAAGCGCGATATCCGCACCGTATCCCGCGAACGCGTTTTCAACGTCCGCGCCGTACAGCAGCACCGCGCGTATTACAGGCAGTACGAGTACCCAGAAATATTTTTTCAGCGAAAAAAATACGGTCAGCCCGTGAGAACGCCGCAACTTCATCGGTTATCCCCCTGTTCTTTTATTAGCTTGCCCGAAAAAGTGTTAAAAAATCTTATCTCAACGGTAAAAAATTGCACAAAATAGCCAAAGCTGTGTTGACATCGTGAAAAAAATATGCTACAATAACCTATATACAACTTTTCGGGAGGTACAGCCATGCTAAGATATCTATACTCCAAAAAAGGCTTTACAATGGTGGAGCTTATTGTAGTCATAGCCTTAATAGGCATACTTACGGCTATTTTCTTTCCCATGATGGCAGGAGCGGGCAAGCCGCAGGAGGCTGACGCCAAGGCGGAGAGCTTTTACAGGGCTTTACAGAATATTATGATAAAGTATAAATCCGATAATACTTTGACGGATTCCTCTGTGGACGGATTTTACAAGCTGCCGGAGGATCCGCCGGACGACGATCCGGACAATGACGTTTACGTTAAGGATGGGGAATATCTGTTTGTTTACTGTACCGCTACCGCTAAGGATAATTTTACCGACGTTAAGGTGGCGCGCATAGACGCTTCTATCGTTCCGGAAAACGCATATAACGATGGCTTGACCGGCGTGTCGGACCAGACTCTTTGCGACAAGCTCAACGCGTTATCCTCCGGCGACGACGAGGGATATTATTACGCGTTGGTGGACGGCCAGTGCCGGGTGCTTGAATGCTACTGGTGCGGTACTGATTTTGAAGAAGTGTTCAACACTTACGAGGCAACATACGTCGCTCCTCCGATAAAGTTTACCGGAATGAGCTATATCGATAATTTCTGCGTAGGAGCGTTCCCGAGCGCATACAGCACGGACGGAGCAAAGCTCTTCCTGTTGGAAAGCTGAAATAAGTAAAAACCTAAGGCAGTTCCGCACAAGGGGCTGCCTTATTGTTTTGGGGACAGACTTTATTTGACAACGCGGCTTTAATGTGCTAAAATAATAAATGCGGGAGGTGAGCGGGTGAAAAAACGCAGAACGATATTTATTATCGCGGGGATAGTTGCCGCGGTGGCTATAGCATTTGTGATACGCACTATATATTTATTTACCAATTACACCGGCTCGTCGGGAGATTTTTACTTTTCCTCCGATATAAACGCAGAGTTTAACGAAAAGACCCCGTCGCTGTCGGCGCAGCAGCTGAAAAAGTATACGCCGGAGCATAAAGACTGCATTTCGGATTTTTATTTTGACAAGCTGACCGATAAGGAACGCTGCGTATACAACGCGGTGCTTTACGCGGCGGATAAGCAATATACCCGTTTATATATCCCGTCGGATTACGTCGACGGCAGTCGGCAGCCGGATGAGATAATTTCTTATGTAAGCTGTGATAGTCCGCTGTTTGAGCATAACTTCACCTCCGACGGCGGGACGTTTACACTTTATTCGATGAATTTTGAGCGCGGCGGAAAGCTGTATTATTTCGACCTGCCTCATAATTCTAAAGAATATCACGACAAAAGAGAACAGGCGTACGACGCCGCAAAAAGAATAGTGGAGGATATGCCCGCCGACTGCGACGAGGAGCAGGAAAAGGCGGCGTACCTGTACGACTACGCGGCAAGCAATATAACATACGACCGCAGCGAGGATTACAGCTATGACACCGTGCCGGTATACGACGCGCTGGTGGACAGCGAACATAAGACCGTCTGCGACGGATTTTCCGATTCGGTGCTCATGCTGTATAATCTTGCGGGATTAAATGCGCTTAGCGTCGAGGGGGCAAGCCTTGACGGTACCGGTCACGTTGTGAACATGGTAAATATCGGCGGAGAATATTATTATGCGGACGCTGCCTCCGATTCCGCGGCGTGGGAATTAGGAGTAAAGGGTAGGTTCTATTACCTGATGACCGACGATATGCTGGATAATTACTTTGCGATGAAGGAATGTTTTGATAAAATAGGAGTACCCGGCGCCGGAGAGTATCCCGCGCAGCTTGCGGCGGACGTTACCGTCACCGATACAAGCGGCCAATCGGTAGGCGAGGCGGCGGACGTGCTCAATAAAGAGGGTTGCGTGCTTATCGCGTTTTCCTCCGCGGTGGATAAGACCGCGCAGGACGAATTCGGCAGGCAGTTATCCGGGCAGGTAAAGGATAGTCTGACCGTTACCCGCCTGAATGCGATAACCGCATACACCTTTAAGGAAAATACAAAACAGGCGGCGTGATATGGAGCTTAATATCGTACTTGCCCAGCCGCAGATACCGCAGAATACCGGAAACATATCCCGCACCTGCGCGGTGACGGGAGCGAGGCTTCACTTGATAAAGCCGCTGGGATTTTCGATAGACGACCGGCATCTTAAGCGCGCGGGGCTGGATTACTGGAAATACCTCGATATTACTTTATACGAGGACTTCGAGGATTTTTTTGAAAAGAATAAGGGCGGGGAGTTTTTCTACTTCACCACCAAAGGGGAAAACAAATACTGTGACATATCCTATCCGGATAAGGCGTATATAGTTTTCGGCAGAGAGGATAAAGGCCTGCCGGAAAAGCTGCTGTTTGATAACCGCGGTCATTGCGTCAGGATACCGATGAGCAAGGGGCTGCGCAGCCTGAATCTCTCAAACAGCGTGGCTATAGGAGCTTATGAGGTGCTGCGCCAGTGGGATTTTCCGAATTTGCAAAACAGCGGAAATCTGACGGAATACGACTGGAACGACGCCGGAGAGGATATAAGATAAACGAACCCAAAAGAAAGGAAGAAAAGATGAAAGTAAAGATAATAACCGACAGCTGCTGCGATATGCCGCCCGCAGACGAGGCGGCGCATAAGCCGATGATAGATATCATGTCCTTTGATATCACGCTGGGCGACGAAACCTTCCGCGAGAGGATAGACCTCACGCCGCAGGAATTTTTTGAAAAGATAGACAAATCGGAATATCTGCCCAAGACCGCTCAGATAACCGTTGTGCGCTTTGAGGAAAAATTCACCGAGTGCTTTAATGAGGGATACGACGCGGTGATCTGCGTGCTGATAAATTCCACCGGCTCGCAGACCTACGCAAACGCGCTGTTGGCAAAGCAAAAGCTTGAGGAAGAGCTGGACGGCTTCAGCAAAATGCGGCTGGAGATAATAGACACCCATTGTTATTCGGTGGGGTACGGTTATCCGGTGCTGGAGGCGGCAAAAAAGCTTGAGGCAGGTCAAAGCGTCGATATGGTGGTGGATTATCTAAACGATATGTTCAACTGCTGCGAGATATATATAATCGGCTTTGAACTTCGCCACATGAAAAAATCCGGCAGGATAAACGCGGCGGCGGCATTTTTAGGCGAGCTTATGGGACTTAAACCTCTTATTTCCCTTATCGACGGGGAAAGCGCGGTAGTAAAGAAATCGCGCGGCGATAAAAACGCTATAAAGGACGCGGTGGAATATATCTCCGGTGTCGCCGTGCCGGAAACGCCGTGGCAGATACTGCGCAGCACTATGGGCCCGCTTGAGGACGAGTTTATCAAGCTGTATTCCGAAAAGGTAGGCTCGCTGCCGGTGATGGAAAGCTACTGCGGCGCGGCGGTCGCCACTAATACCGGCCCGCACATGATAGGGATAGTCGTAAGAGGAAAAGCAAGAAGATAAATTAAAAAAGTGAGCGTTTTAAGATGCTCACTTTTTATATATGTTTGCGAAAAAATCACTTCATTATCTCCGCAAGCTTTTGTATCAATAAACCTATTTGCGGTTTGGTATAATGTCCGTCTGCGCCTGCCTCTGCGGCTTTGACTGCCGTCTGTTCATCGGGAAGAGAGGAGAACAGGAACACCGGTATATTTTTAAGTATACTGTCGGATTTTATAAGCTTGGTAAGACTCAGCCCGTCCATCTGCGGCATTTCTATATCGGTTATCACCGCGCCTATCGTGTCGGTGATGTCGCCGCCTATCTCACGCACCGAGAAGATATAATCCCATGCCTCTTTTCCGTTTTTGAAAGAACGGATATCATTGAACCCTATATCGGTAAGACTGTTTACTATCATGTGATTGAGAAAATCCGAGTCCTCGGCAATGACAAGATGCTTGCCGATAAAAAATTCCTCTCCCTGAACGTCTTCCGCGCCGGTAAGGTCAAGCTCCGGCTTTCCGCCGAGCTCCATCACTATACGTTCAAAATCCACTATCATGATTATCGCGTCTTTGGATTTTACTATTCCGGTGGAGATGGAATTTTCCGGACGGACGGCTATCTCGGGGGGATGCTCTACCTCGCTCCAGTTAGTGGTATGTATGCCGTTTACCTTGTCGACGTGAAAGCCTATATCGGTGTTGTTGAACCGGCATATTATAAACAGCCCGCGCTCGTCCTTGTCCTCCTCCAGCTTTAACACCTTGTGCAGGTCTACAACGGTAATGAGCTTGTCGCGCGGCATGAATACGCCCTCTATTTCCTCCGGAGAATCCGGCAGCGGAGCAAGACGGCGGCGCATCATTATTTCCAGCACCTTGGTTATGCTTATGCCGTAGTGGTTTTTCCCCACCTCGAATTCCAGCAGCTGTAATTCGCCCTCCTGCGGCAAAGCGGTGTCGTTGTTTTCCATAGCTTTAGTCCTTTCGCAAAGTCAAAACCGGCGGTAAATACTTCTAAAATAAATTATACACCAATCGGCGCAAAAAGTAAATATCTTACCCTACAAATTCTCTTATCACCGAGCCCTCCGGTATC
>CANQKE010000047.1 GCA_947624435.1 uncultured Ruminiclostridium sp. | reverse complement strand
ACTTGTAAACTGCCGCCTGCAACAGCCATTCAGCATATTCTGTTAATTCTTTCTCATTCATAAAGGTACCTCTTTTTTAGCTTGCAAGCAAGAGAGCCGTTTTTTTCTAACTCTCTTGCTTATATAGTCGCTAAGATCCCGCAAAGGTTCGCTGATTTTTAGATTTTTATTGCTTTGCTTTAGATAAAATAAAAGAGCCCCCTGCGGACTCTTTTTTATGTTTTGTAAATCAAGCCTGAAAGCTGCCCAAAAACTCTTTAAGCCTCGGATTTTCCGATTTTACGAATATCTCGTCTGAGCTGCCCTCGGCACAGATGTTTCCGCCCTCCATAAAAATTATCCGGTCGGAGACCTCCTTTGCAAAGCGCATTTCATGAGTTACTATTATCATCGTCATGTTAAGCTTAACAAGCCCTTTTATCACCGCTAATACCTCGTTGGTAAGCTCAGGGTCGAGCGCGGAGGTGGGTTCGTCAAAGCAGAGTATACGCGGTTTCATAGCGAGCGCACGGGCGATAGCTACACGCTGCTGCTGTCCGCCGGACAATTCGCAGGGGTAGTTTGCCAGCTTGTCGGAAAGCCCCACACTGTCGATAAGACTGCGCGCGTTTTCATCTATCGCGGCAAATATTTCTTCCTTTTTCTCCTTGAAATCCGGCTGTTCTTTAGCCTGTAATTTCATCGCGAGCGTGACGTTTTCCAAAACGTTATACTGCGGGAACAGATTGAACGACTGGAACACCAGCCCGAAATATAATTGTCTGCGGCGCTTTTCCGCCTTTGACAGCGACGCCGTTTCAGCAGCGTCGAAAACCGTGTCGCCGTCCACTGTTATTTTGCCCGCCTCCGCTCTTTCAAGCTGGGTTATACAGCGAAGCAGCGTGGTTTTTCCGCTGCCGGACGGTCCGATTATAGACAGCACCTTTCCCTCGTCTAAGGAAAAGCTTATGCCGCTAAGTATCTCGCTCTTGCCGAAGCTCTTATGTATATCCTGTACTTCCAATACCGACATGTTCTTTCCCCCTTATCAATGGAAATAATCCAGCTTTTTCTCTACTCGGTTCAGCAGCAGAGTAAGTATGCCGTTGAACGCGAGGTAGAACACGGCGGTGTAGAACAGCGGCCATATCATTCCTTTTTTGATGAACGATTCGCCCATCCAGATGACCTCGTACACGGCTATTACCCGCACCAGAGCGGTATCCTTTACCAGAGTGATAAGTTCGTTTCCCATAGGAGGGATAACGCGCTTTACTAGTTGCAAAAGCACTACCTTGAAGAATACCTGACTGCGCGTCATGCCTAATACCTGTCCCGCTTCATACTGCCCGCGCGGGATAGACTGTATCCCGCCGCGGTATATTTCGGAAAAGTAGCAGGCATAGTTTATAACAAAGGTAACTACCGCCGCCGTAAATCGCGGCAGCAGCGGCAAATTGAACAGCAGTCCCGGCCCGTAGTAAACGATAAGTATCTGTAACATCAAAGGCGAGCCGCGGACTATCCACACTATCGTTTTTACGATAAGGCGGATAGGCGTTATTTTGCTCATTGAGCCAAGACAGATTATAAGTCCCAGCGGTAACGCGAACAGCAGGGTCAGGAAAAACAACTCCGCAGTAGTTACAAGACCCTGCATTATCGTGAGATTTACTTCCCAAAACGACATTTTTTACTCCGTTTCAAACTGATACAAGGCAGAGTTGCCCCTGCCTTGCAAAAAATATGTACTTACTTAGCGATTATGTTCTGTGCTATGCCGTAGGTCTCGGCGGTCTTCATTACGGTGCCGTCGTCATACGCTTTCTTCCAGAAGGTGTTGAACGCTTCTACCAGATCGCTGTCCTTGCGGAAGCCTACGCCGTATTCCTCATCGGAAAGGCTGACCTCGGTCGTTGCAAGATCGGAATAGCTCGTGCCTTCGCCTATCATCGCGCCCGCCATCAAAAGGTCGATAACGCAC
This sequence comes from uncultured Ruminiclostridium sp., assembly GCA_947624435.1. Lineage (GTDB taxonomy): Bacteria > Bacillota > Clostridia > Oscillospirales > Ruminococcaceae > Ruminiclostridium_E. The sequence continues at coordinate 18,476 of CANQKE010000047.1, read as the reverse complement.
GCGTCCACGCTGCCGGAAGCAACTTCCATAAGCGCTTTAGCCTGAGTGTCAACGCTGGTGTACTTAATGCTTACTTCGTCCAGCGCCTCAGCGCCCGCAGAGCCGTTCTCTACTGCGAAAGAAAGCGACTTGATATCGTCAACGGTCTTGTAGTCGCCCGCCTTGTCCGCCTTGGTAACTACCACCTGAGCGTTTTTGCAGTAAGGCTCGCCGGTACTCATAAGCTCTTTTACGTCGTCGGTAAGAGTCATGCCGTTCCATACCACGTCAACAGACTTTGTGTCAAGCTCTATGGACTTGTTATCCCAGTTGGTGATCTCGATAAACTGCGCCTCGACTCCCAAGTCGGCGGCAAAAGCCTTAGCCATGTCCGCGTCAAAGCCTATCCAGGTATCTCCGGTGTCGTTCTTATAATCCATCGGCGCAAAGTCGGTTATACCGACTATCAAAGTGCCTTTGCTCTGAACGTAAGCCTTGTCCGAGCCGGACGCGTCGGAGCAGGCGGTAACGCTCAGCGCCGCCATCACGGCAGCAAGAAATAATGCGATCTTCTTCTTCATGTCTTTCTCCTTTTTCGATTTCTGTAAAACTTCACTTTAATACACTAATATACTAACGTGCGGTAACACGCTTTCCTATTATAGCATGCTTTAACAGTTTTGTCAACCTTTTACGAAAACTTCGATGATAAAGCCTTTTCACAGCGTTTCTATAGCCGCCAGCTTTACCGCGGTGACGAATATCTCCATAGCCGATTTCAGTTCCTCGACGGTGGGGTAAGTGGGCGCTATACGGATATTGCTGTCATTAGGGTCTTTCCCGTAGGGGAACGTCGCGCCCGCGCCGGTAAGCACCACGCCCGCCTGCTTGCAAAGCTCCACGGTGCGCTTTGCGGTGCCGTTCAGCCCGTTGAACGAGATGAAATACCCGCCGTTTGGTTTATGCCAACTGCCGATACCGAGCGGAGCTATCTCCTTATCCAGCATATCCAGCACTACCTTGAATTTAGGCTCGATTATCGCACGGTGCTTTTTCATATGCTCCTTGATACCGTCAAAATTCTTGAAAAATCTTGCGTGACGAAGCTGGTTTAGCTTGTCGTAGCCGATAGTCTGATAGGTCATCTGACTCTTTATGTAGCTGATATTCTCCGCGCTTGCGCCTATCACCGCAAGACCGCCGCCTGGGAAGGATATCTTCGAGGTGGAGGTGAACATGAACACCATGTTCTGCTTGCCGGTCTTTTTCGCTTCCTCCAGCAGATTGAGCAGCTTATCAGGAGTGTCGGTCAGATGGTGAACGCAGTACGCGTTATCCCAGAATATCCTGAAATCGTTTGCCTTAGGCGAGAGGTTCGCAAAGCGTCTTACCACCTCGTCGCTGTAGGTTATTCCCTCGGGATTTGAGTACATAGGAACGCACCAGATACCCTTTATCAGCTCGTCCTCGGACAGCAGCTTTTCCACCATGTCCATGTCCGGCCCGTCCGATTTGTACGGCACGGTTATCATTTCTATCCCCATGCTTTCGCAGATAGCAAAATGCCTGTCATAACCCGGAGCAGGGCAGAGGAATTTAACCGTGGGGTTCTTGCTCCACGGCTTGTCGCCGCCCAGCACGCCGAGCAGCATTGCCCGGGCAATAGTATCGTACATAAGCTGCAACGACGAGTTTCCGCCTATTATTATTTCGTCCTTGCCGACGCCCAGCATAGGCATGCAAAGCTCTTTCGCCTCGTCGATGCCGTCTAATATGCCGTAGTTGCGGCAGTCTATGCCGTCCTTTGAAATGCAGTCGCCGTCTATGCAGTGAGTCAGCATTTCTATCGAAAGATCAAGCTGCTCTGCGCCCGGCTTACCGCGCGACATATCCAGCTTTGCGCCCTTTGCGCATAATTCGGCGAATTTTTCTTCCGTTTCCTTTTTCAGCTTTAAGAGTTCGCTTTTCTCCATATCGTTTGCCCCCGTTTTTGCTGTTTATAAACCGCAGACGTGTTTTCAAAGACTGCGTTTGTATCGTTACTCTATCCTATATTATAGTACCGGCTAAAGTTTTTTGCAAGTATTTTTTAGCGTTCTTGCAAAATTTATGCAAAATGAGCAAAAAATCAAGCGTTTTCGGCTCAAATATGACGTACAGGTAAAAATTTTTATGCTAAATTTGCTCTTTAGCGTTACTTTTTCAAACTTTCCCTAAAAGCAAAAAACCGAGGGCGGAGCCATCGGTTTCACTGCTTTTGATAGCGGTCATCAGTCAGCGCGCTGTACCTTGCCCGAACGCAGGCAGCGGGTGCATGCGTATACTCTGCACGGAGTACCGTTTACTATAGCCTTTACCTTTTGTACGTTGGGCTTGAAGGTCCTGTTGGAGCGTCTGTGTGAGTGGGATACCTTGATACCGAAGCTGACGCCCTTTCCGCAGATTTCACATTTTGCCATGGGGTTTGCACCTCCTTCAGAAATTTGCATTTATATCGGATATTTTATCTTATGCTTGTTTAGCATTTACACATAGCACTAATTATTTTAACAGAAACCGAGAAAAAAAGCAAGTGCTTTTTTGAAAATTTGCTTAATTTTTTTATCAATGCGGCAATTTGCATAAAAAACGAACCGTTTTATCCTGCGTTTTATACATTATGCCTTGCCGCACAGGATATATTCTTTCCCGGGAAGCGTGTTAAAGGTAATTATGCCGTCTGCTCTTTTTGTTTCTATCTCTGCGCCGTCGCAGCTTACGCTGTCAAGGTCGGTCTTTATCCGGCATATTTCACCCGCGCGGCTGCGTATCTTTATATACGTGACTGCGCCGTTTTGCCATTTAGCGTCCAGTGAAAAGCCAAAGCGTGCGCAAAGTCCGCAAAAGCTGCCGTTTTCCCACTCCTGCGGCACGGCGGGCAGTAGCTCGATGAATCCCTCATGACTTTGCAGCAGCATTTCGGTGATACCTGCGCTTCCTCCGAAATTTCCGTCTAACTGGAATGGTGGGTGGAAATCGAACAGGTTTACAAATGTGCAGCTTTTCAGCAGTCCGTGCAAAAGGGAATAGGTGCGCTGTCCGTCCTTTATTCTCGCCCAAAGATTCAGCTTATATGCGCGCGCCCAGCCGGTGGACTCGTCGCCGCGGTCGTTTAACGTATTTATCGCCGCCTGCAAAAGCTCAGGTGTATTACTGCTTATCGACTTGCCGGGATAAAGTCCCATCAGGTGGGAAACGTGGCGGTGATTAGGCTGTACCTTTTCGCGGTCGAAATCCGGCTCGTCCTCCTCGAACCATTCCTTTAACAGTCCGGTCTTGCCGACGGAGTACGGCTTTAGAAGCGGAAGCTGCTCCTTTACTGTTGCTCTTAACTCCTCGTCAAGTCCCAGCTCCTCCGACGCGGTGATGAAATCCTTATAAAACTGCTCGATAAGGCTTTGCTCGTAGGTGTTTCCCACCGTGACCGGCCCGTGCTCCGGCGAATAGGTGGGGGAGGACACCAGTCTGTCCTGCTTATCGTCATAGGTGAGCCACTGGGTGTAAAACCGCGCGCTTTCCCTCATTATCGGGTAGATTTTTTCCCTTAAATAATCCTTATCGCGGGTAAATTCATAATGCTCCCAGATATTTTGCATAAGCCACGCGACGGCGGCGGTAGACCAGCCCCAGTAAAAATCCCAGCCCGGCGCGGTCCAGCCGAACGGGGACGCCTGCGTATGCGCGCACCATCCGTTTTCCGGATCTTCCTCGTCGGAAACTATACCGTAGTACGCGGCGGCGGATTTTCTTCCGGACGGGCGCAGACTGTCTAAAAATTCCACCAACGGCGGAACGGTTTCGGCAAGGTCGGTATTATACGCGCCCCAGTAGTTCATCTGTAAATTGACGTTGATATGATAATCGCAGCACCACGGCGGATTATTGGACTCGTTCCACACGCCCTGCAAATTTGCGGGCAGAGAGCCTATTCTTGAGGAGGATATAAGCATATACCGCCCGAATTGGAAGTACAGCATTTCCAGCATACGCGCGTATTGGGCGTTTTTCCCCTCCTTGTAGGAGTTTATAAGAACGTCGGCGGCGGGGGTCTCTCCATCGGCGCCTAAATTTATGCTTACCCTGTCGAACAGCTTTTTATAATCGTCGTAATGCTCGCGGTAAAGCTCGTCCCAGCCCTTTTTAACGGCGTTTTCTATCCGCTGTCTTACTGGTACGGCGGGGTCTATTCCGTTTCTGAATGTAGGATATTTATCGGCGTAATCGGTAGCTGCCGCTATGTATATTATTACCTCGTCGGCGTGCTCTACCATTACACTGTCGGCGGAATCTATCAGTTCTCCGCCTTTTTTGATAATTTTTATCAGCGTGCAGTATCTAAGTGAGTTATCCGCTAAAGCTCCGCTGTATATAAGCTCGTCCTCGTCCGCTCTTACCGTGCCGTTTTGGATTGAGACAAGTGAAAGCCTTGTACAGATCCTGCGCGGCTTGTCGGAACGCAACCGTATCGCGATGATATTTGCGGGATAGCTTGCAAACGCCGTCCGCTCGTGTACCGCGCCCTCGTAGGTGAATTTTACCGTGAACAAAGAATTATCCATGTCCAGCGTGCGGGAGTAGTCGGTGACGTTATCGGGGTTGATATTGGAAAATCTCAGCATAAGATCAGCTAAAAGCTGATACGCGCCGAACCCCTCCGTTGAACCTGTCAGCTCCGGCAGCAGCTTTACCGCTTCGTCATATTTGCCGTCGTGCAGCAGCTGCCGCACCTGCTTTGTGAATTTGCTCTTGTCGCCGGTTATTCCGCTGTTGTAATCGGGACGTAAGGGTGACGGGCCGCCTATCCACAGCGTTTTTTCATTCAGCACGACCTTTTCCCCGGCTATCCCTCCGAAAAAGCTTGCGCCCATATATCCGTTGCCTATCGGCTGACAGTGCTGTTCCCACTTGTCAAACTCGCCGGGTCGGTCAAACCATATTTTATTATCCATTGTCGGGTTTCCTTTCGACTTGCTTTACGTTTTAACGGCAGATGATTTATTTTGGCGTAAATCATCACCTATTCTTGGAATTATTATACATTATTTTCATTTTCGTGTCAATATCGGCTTTTTCGGTTGACATTTTTTTCGTTATATAGTACAATATTTATATAATAGGTGTTGACCGACGCTTTGGTCACGCCGGAAAATTAAGCTGTAATTTGGGGAAATGAAAAGTCTGAAAAATAAATTTTCCGGACTTTGCGTTTTGCGCTTTGCTGAGTACGGTCAGCAATTTTGCTTCGCAAAACCGCATAAAACTTGAAAGGAGAAAGCTTGCTTTGCAAGCATGATTAAAAAGTGTTAAAAGATGTTTTATCCGCTGTTGCGGAAAAGACCGGACTTATGCAAAACGGCGCCACGGTCTTCGGTACATACAACGGTTACGGCACGATGATAAAGGCGATAGAGGATAGAAGCTGCTTTATAGCGGCATTCTGGGTAAGAAAAGGCGCTCTCTCGTCGGCGACTCCGGAGGAATTTTTATCGGAGTATCAGCGCCGTCCCGGTAAAGACTATGTCAAGGCGTTCAAAACTTCCGGTAATACGATAAACGTCGTGCTGTATGCTTCCGGCGACGATTCGGCGTGCTGTCGGCAGGTGATAGATTTTCTTGAGGATATGACCGATCATCTTCAGGTGGATTATTACAGCAACGGCTGCGCAAAGTGCGGCTCGTCTATCGGATTGTCCGTTTATCCCGAGCATAATGGCGGCACTCAGCTATGCTCGATATGCAGCCAAAAAGAAAATATAGCCGCTTTCGCGCAGCCACCGCAGAACGCTTTCGTTCAGCCTGAAACATACGCTCAGCCGCAGCAGAACACTTTCGCTCAGCCGGAAACATACGCTCAGCCGCAGCAGAACACTTTCGCTCAGCCGGAAACGTATACCCAGCCGCAGCAGAATACTTTTGCTCAGCCGGAAACGTATACTCAACCTCAGCAGAGCGCTTTCACTCAGCCGATAAACATGCAGCAAATGGGGACTCCCGCTCCGGAGGTGATGTTTACCCAACCTATCCAACCGGAACCGCCTGTAATGTCGGTAGATGAACTGGGAAAAAGCGACAGCATGGAGGGCATCAGCACCGAAAATACGCCGGAAAGCACCGGCTACGCCACGGCGGAATCATTGTCGCAGCTTCAGCCTCAGCGCATGACCCCGACCGATTACACACCGGCTCCGATACCGGGGGATTTCCGTTCCGAGCCGGAATTTGCGGCAGCTCCGCAGGCGTTTAACCCGATGTATTCCCGACCGGCGGCGATACCGGAGCATTCCAAGCCGATAATGGGAATAATAGGAGCGCTGCTGTTTGCGCTGATAGGCTGCGCTGTCTGGATACTTATCGGCATGGCGGGAAAGATAATGTATATCGGCGGGCTTATCATGGGATTTTCTACCGTCACCGGATATAAGCTGTTCGGCAAGAAATTCGACGGATTCGGTATCGTTTGCTGCGCTATAGTTATAATCGTTGCGGTGCTGGGCAGCAATATCGCTATCGAGCTTATCTCGGCATATTCCACTGAGGGCTTTGCGGAAGCGGCGGAGATTTTGGGATACAACGGTTTTATAGACGTATTCTTCCGCTTTTTCGAGTTTGCCGGCAGGGTAGACGAATTGATGGCTCAGGTAGCGCCGGACGCGCCGTCGATAATGGGTACTTTCCTAAGGAACCTGATGATAGGATATGCAGTCTCCGGCATAGGATTTTTGGTATTCGCCATTCCGCAGTTCCGCCAGAGAGACCGCTATATCTGATATTTACATAAAGAAAGGGAACATATTTGAAGGAGATATTTACACAGCTTAAGAAGATAAAGATAAACAGAATGATAATGCTGACCGTTGCCGGTATCATCAATTCTTTCGGAGTGGTGTGCTTTCTTGCACCGGTGCATTTGTATGACAGCGGCATATCCGGCACTTCCATGCTGCTCGGTCAGGTAACGCCGGAATATCTTACATTGTCGCTGTTCCTTTTAGTGCTTAACGTACCGCTGTTTGCTTACGGATATAAAAAACAGGGCGCGTTGTTTACCTTTTACGCGATATATACCGTGCTTATATATTCCATTATGGCGTGGCTTATAACCGATGTTTTGCCGATAGACGTTTCCTTTGCGTCGCCTTTGGCGGGAAACGACCTGCTTTTGTGTGCGTTATTCGGAGGGATGGTATCCGGCGTTGGCAGCGGCCTTGCGATACGCAACGGCGGCGCGATAGACGGCATAGAGGTCATCGCCGTGATATTCGCAAAAAGGCTCGGCGTTACGGTAGGCACGTTCGTAATGGCGTATAACGTGATTTTGTACGTTATCTGCGGCTGCGTGATACAAAGCTGGATACTGCCGCTTTATTCGATAGTGGCATACGGCGCGGCGCTTAAAACCGTCGATTTTATAGTAGAGGGTATCGACAGAGCCAAAAGCGCTATGATAGTCACCGAAAAGCCGGACGAGATATGCTCCGCACTGTCTAAGGAATTTGAATCCGGCATGACGAAAATAGACGTCGTGGGAGGATATTCAAACTCCAAAAAGACCATGATTTATTTCATCGTCAACCGTTTTCAGGTCACTAAACTGAAAGAATTAGTCCGCGAGATAGATAAACAGGCTTATATAACGATAAGTGAGGTAGCGGACGTATTTTCAGGTAACGAAAAAAACAAGAAACCTTGATAGTATCAAAAAATCTCGGTATTATTCACCGAGATTTTTTAGCATATTACAGAAGTCCAGGCAAACGGCAATAGATCCCTCGCCGTAACTTTTATTAAATTTCCGTTTTCATCGTTTACTATCACTTTAATATCCGGACAATACTCATACAGCATTTGCCTGCAATTCCCGCACGGCGGGATAACATTGTTCAAATGCTTGTCATGGACGGCGACTATCGTGTCAAACTCTCTTTCTCCCGCCGAAATTGCTATCCCCATTGTGATAAACTCCGCGCATGAGCCGTGGATACCGTCGCAGTTCACGCCTTTATAGATATTGCCGTTTTTGCATAAGATTGCACAGCCTACCGTATGATTATAAACATGATCGTCGAAATTCTGCTTTAAGCATTCAAGCGCAATAGCTATCAGCTTTCTGTCAATGTCGTTAAGTTCGTATTTTTCCATATCATCACTACTCATTTTTTATCCCCGAAAAATTTTTAGCAAACTCCGGCAGCGCGGCGGTAAACTCCCTGCCGTTAAGATACTCCAGTATTCCCGCGTCGGTCGTAAAATTAAAGCTAAGCTTATAGCTGCACAGCGCCTGATATTTGTATCCGTATTTTTTGTTCAGCTTATTTATACCGTATTTTCCGTCCCCTATCAGCGGGTGGCCGATATAGGCAAGATGTGCGCGTATCTGGTGAGTGCGTCCGGTCAGCAGATCCACCTCCAGCAGGGAATTTTCCCCGTCAAAGCCAAGAGTACGATAGTCCGTCTTTATCGTAAGATTTGAGGCGGTTTTTTTATCGCTTATTTTAACGGTGTTCGCTGCGGAGTCCTTTTCAAGATACGCGGTAAGCACCGCGTTTTTAGGCGTTAATTTTCCCGCCGCAAGACAAAGATACAGCTTTTTTATCTCGCGGTCGCGTATCTTTTGGCTCATTATCCGCAAGGCCTCGGCGGTTTTTGCGGCGATGACCAGCCCGCAGGTGTTTCGGTCTATCCTGTTGCAAAGTGCCGGAGCGAAGCTGTGCTCTTTTTCGGGAGAATATTCGCCCTTTTTAATAAGGTATGCCTGTATGCGGTCTATCAGCGTGTCCTGCTCGTTGTCGTTGTCCTCGTGTACTACCAGACCGGCGGGCTTGTTTACAAGAATGATGTTTTCGTCCTCATATACTACGTCTATCTCGGCGCTTGCTGCGGTAACGCCGCGAACCGGCTTTTCGAGCAGCTCGTCCGATATATACAGCCTGATATTATCGTTTTGCTCAAGCCGTGTGTCAAGCGGGCGCTTTTTACCGTTCAGCTTGATACAGTTTTTGCGGTTCAGCTTTTGCAGCCGCCCCTCGGTAAGCCTTGGATAGCACTTAGTCAAAAACCTGTCCAGCCGCTGACCGCTGTCGTTTTTGCTGACAACAAGCTCGGTCATTTTTGTATTCTTGTAAATCCGTAGGAGGCAAAATGCTCGATAGCCTTGGTGAAAAATTCACCGCTGCCTCTGCTGACCTGCGCTACCGCGTCCAGCTTCGACTTGGCTTCCTCCCACTTTTGTTCATCTTCGGGAGTATCCTTTCCCACCAGCCACAGCTGATTTTCCCAGATACCGAATTTAAGATTTATGATGTAGGTCTTGCTTTTCATATAAACGTCCTTTCCGATAATTACAGCTTTCCGCCCTTTGCGCCGCCTAACTTTCCTCCGGTAAAGCCCTCAAGTATGTTGCTGTCGAAGCTGAAGGTCAGCGCTTTTTTCTCGCGTTCCTGTTTAAGCGAAAGTGAAATTATCCTGTCCAGCAGAGCAGGGTACTTGACCCCGACCGGCTCCCACAGGTAAAACGACAGCGAGCCGGGAATGGTGTTTATCTCGGTAAGGTATATTTCCCCGTTATCGTTATCTATCATGAAATCTATTCTTGCAATACCGCAGCAGTCCAATGCCTTGAATGCCTTTACCGCAAGATTTCGGATAGTATCGCGCTGCTGCGGCGTTATATCGGCGGGTATCTTTCGCTTAAGGCTTGCCATGCCGCTTTGCTTGCCGCCCTTTGCGTCGGAGATATATTTGTCCTCAAAGCTCAGTATATCGCCGCCGGATATAGGCTGCTCGCACTCGGACGCCTCCGCCTCGGAAATATCGCCCACTACCGAGCAGTTCACCTCGGTGAGGTTTGTTATCGCATGCTCCGCTAATATCCTGTCCGCATAGCCGAACGCGTAATCCAGCGCCTCCTCAAGACCTGAAGCGTCGTGCGCTACCGAGATACCAACGCTTGAACCGAGGTTTATCGGCTTGATTATAACGGGGTAGCCTATCCTGTCCTCTATCTCCTTTTTCACCTCGTCGGCATTTGCCGCATAGCGTGAGGAATGAACGGTAACGCAGTCCAGCACCGGTATGCCGTTATCCTTGAATATGCACTTCATCGCGTATTTGTCCATGCCTATAGCCGACGCTGTCACTCCGCAGAAAGTATACGGCACTCCGACCGTCTGCAAGTAGCCTTGGAGCGCTCCGTCCTCGACGTTAGTGCCATGCACCACCGGCATCGCTATATCTATATAGTCGTATACATTGTTTCCGAATTTTTTCGGCGGGTAACAGCAAAGCTGCGTTTTCCCCGCGTCGTTTACAAGTATCACGCGATGACTGTTTTTAATAAGCTGAGGTATATTGCGGTAGCTTTCTATCTTGCCTACCTCCTCGCCGACGTACATTTCGGAATTTTTGGTGATGTATATCGGGATAACGTCGTATTTTTCCTTATCCAGCGCGTTGCACGCCTGTAATGCGGAGATGACCGAAACCTCATGTTCGACGCTCATACCGCCGAACAGCACTCCTACCTTGATCTTCATATAATTGCTCCTTTATCAATAATTATCCGGCAGGTCGTTTTCCAGCAGGATTATTTTCTTTTTACCGCCGGTTTTCAGCATATCAACATGCTTCAGCGCGTCGTCCAGCGTTTTTGCTGCGTAGAAGTTTTCTTCCCCGTAACCGGAAGTTTTCAACCCGTCATGGATCGGTACAGCCTGTTTTTCTCCCACCGCAATAACATAATCGCAGACAGCCGCCGCCTGAGCACCGAACGCCTTGTTAAGCTCGTATTCCTTTTCGCCGAGCTCTATCATGCCGGGCGACACCAAAATTTTATAGCCGTCAAACACCGCGAGGGTATCCAGTGCCGCTTTCGCTCCGGTCGGATTTGAATTGAACGCGTCGTCGATGACGATATCCTTTCCGCGCTTTATTATCTGTAAGCGGTGCGGAACGCTTTCCAATCGCTTTACCGGCATTACCAGCGCGTCAAGCTCCACGCCGAGCGTGTTCGCCATCGCTATCGCACCGACTATATTCTGTACGTTGTGCGCTCCGATAAGGTGGGTGGAAAAGTCCTTGCTCTCATTTGCGTGATGCAGCGTAAAATGCGTGCCGTTTTCGTTTACGGTGATGTTGTCGGCGTAATAATCCTCGCCCTCGCCGTCAAGCCCGTAGGTTATCTTCCTGCCCTGATAATCGCGGGAGCGGATATACTCGTTGTCGTAATTGAGAAACGCCGCTCCGGTAGCGGGCAGGCTGTCCGCAAGCTCGAACTTTGTCTTGATTATGTTATCTATCGATTTGAACGATTCCAAATGCTGCGGACCGATAGAGGTGATAACGCCGTATTTCGGCTTTACGATGTCGCATATCTCCTTTATCTCGCCGACGTTTTTAGCGCCCATCTCGCACAGAAATATCTCGTGCGTCGCTTTGAGCGAGCCGCGTATCGTCTTGACAACGCCCATAGTGGTATTGTAGCTTTCCGGCGTCATAAGCACGTTGTACTTTGCGCCGAGCAGCTTTTCAAGGAAGAATTTCGTGCTGGTCTTGCCGTAGCTGCCGGTAAGTCCCACCACCGTAAGAAACGGCAGTCCGTTTATTATCTGCTTCGCCTCGTTGATGTAGCGGGCGTTTATAGCGTGCTCGATAGGTTTATTTATCACATTTGCGATAATTATTATCACTGAGGATAAAAGCTGCATACCGCAGGCGATAAGCAGCGACGTCATACCAAGTCCTAAGAATATCAAAGGCAGTACAAGCGCCGCGGCGTAAATTATCGCGGAAGTTACCGTCATACGGATAACGCGCGGAGTGTAGACCAGCTTTTTCTTTACCTTTTTATGTCCGTAAAAAAGGCTGTTGATATTGACAAGCATGAATAAGGCGGCGCCAAACAGCGTTAAGGCAACGCTTATGCTGTCCGGCGTTCCTATATTAAAGGCGATAATTACCGCCGCTGCCGAAATAAGCGTGAAAATATGCCTGCATATAACGTGCGGCAGATTTTCCTTTATCCATTTCAGCTGTTCTCCCGCATGATAGGAATTAAGCTGGAACATATGAGTATAGTGATGAAAATTCATCACGCAGCTTATGAGCAGCGCGGCGTAAAAGCACGCGGCCGCGATATAGGTCAATATCATAATTATGACCATGCTTGCGAAGCAAGCATCTCTCCTTTCGAGTTTTGGTGCGGTTTTGCGAAGCAAAATTGCTGACCGTATTCAGCAAAGCGCAAAACTCAAATTCTGAAAAATTTATTTTTTTCAGAATTTTATTTTATATATTCAAAAATGATGCAAGGATACGCGAATAGGTGTACGGGTCGTCAAGGAACGAATAATGCCCCGCGCCCTTTATCACCGCAAGCCCGCTGTCCGGTATCAGCTTTTCCATCGTCTGCCCGTCGGAAAGCGGCGTAGCGTCGTCGTTGTCGCCCCATATCAACAGGGTAGACTGCTTTATTTTCGGCAATAGCTCGGTAAGGTCCTCGTTTACGGTGTTCACCAGCGTCTGCCGCATTATCGGAGAAGCGGCGAGGTAATCCGCGCTGCCGCGTTTGTTGCGCATATTTTCCACCGCGTCGGGGAACATCGCGCTCATCGGCTTTGTGGACATTACCGCGCGCCCGGCTTTATATATTTTAGTGGTCAGCTTGCTTTTAAGACTTCTTTTCGGCATTATCCCCGCGCTGTCGGTGAGTATCAGCTTTTCCGCTTGTACGGCGGGATCGTCCCTTGTTACCAGCTTTATTATCACCCGCCCGCCGAAGCTGTGACCGAGCAGCACCGCTTTGGAAATACCCAGCTTTGTGCAGAATTTCTCGGTGAAATCCACATAATCGTCCACCCGCCAAGCGGTCTTAGGCTCGTCGCTCTCGCCGAAGCCCGGCATATCGGGAGCAACTACCCTCATTTTAGCGGATAACTGCTGCGTTATCCTGTTAAACAGCGTTATATTTGAACCCCAGCCGTGCAGCAGCAATATACATTCTCCGCTGCCGGAATCGGTGTAGTTTATTCTAAGCCCGTCTATCTCTGTAAACAAAACAGCACTCCTTTTACATTTTTATGCAGACCCAACTATTATTATATGATTTTTCGGCGTTAATGTCAAGAAAAACACTCACAATGATATATATGCAAAAAATCCACGGGGACAACAGTCCCCGCGAACCTTTTTATCATTGAAGATAATCTATATAGCTGCCTACTTCTCCTAAAGCGTTGCTCATCGTAAGTCCCAGCAGTACGTCGGTCGCGCCCTGCTCGTTGATAAAGTCGGCGGCGTTGAAATCGCAGTGCCGTATATCTATCACGAATATCTCCTCAAAGGAGGAGGTAAGGCAGGGGACAGCCGCCGAAAGATAATCGTCCTTAAGTACGACCAGCTTTCTGCCGTTTTTCACGTCGGTGGTGATATGCTTGATATAGTCGTCCGCCACCATGTACAGCGAGTAGAAACCGTTTTCACTGTAGTCGTTTTCCGGCATGAGCGGATAGGTGAACAGATAGTTGTAGCTCGAATCATAGTAATCCACCGTGAAATCGTTCGGGGGGATATAGTAGGTGAAATCCTCATAAACGCCCGCTAATCCCTCGTACTGGGTAAACGTGTATATCGAGCCGATGGAATCCCGCTGCTTTTTAGTGTATTCGCTCAGCGCGGGATAAGGCACATCTGCCTGCTTTGCAAACTGCTGCGCCGCATAGTACGCGCCTAGCTGCTGCCAGTGCGTATCGCGCAGGAAGAATATATCCTCGTCGGCGTGAGCCGCCAGCGCGTCGAAAATGTCTACCACTTCGGCGTTTTCTTTTACCAGATTTGAAAGGTAGGTAGCGTCCGCCTGCTCGGTATATACGCCCTTGTTGAGCTGCGACGGAGTGACAAAGGTGTTCTGCGTTAATATCGGCATGAAATAAAGGTCGGCGTTTATACGGTTTTTGAGTCCCGCGACGCTTGCCGCGAAATACTCGGCGTTTTCACGGTGTCCGTTGTATAAAGTCCCCGCGTGAAGCACCCCGCCGCTGTTATATACTATATTGCTTGCCTCGTTCATAAGTACCTCGACATCGGGGTCGGACGGAGTGCTGAACATAGGAGCGGGCGTGGTAGCGGGAGCCGCAGTGGTGGTAACTGTCGTTGTTTCCGGCTTGGGAGCGGTGGTTTCGTTCTTATCGGTGGTTTCCGGTTTAGGAGCGGTGGTTTCGCTGTTATCGGGCTTGCTGTTAGGAACGGGACTGTTATCGTCTTTGGGCGCGGGAGTAACTATCGCGATAGGCTTTGTGGAGGCGGTGGTAACTGCCGACTCTTCCGGCTTTAATTGCTCTACCGGGCCTACTATCGCGTTGCCCTCGATATTTATGCCGAACAGCGAACGGAACGCCGCGCCCAGCCGCTTGAAATCATCTCTGTACGGAACGGTGTCGTTATAATATTCGCTTATCTGCTCGTTAAATTCACCGCTCCAGTACGCCTCCCACGAAAAGGTCGGAAACTCGGTCAGCTTGCGATTTTCAAGCTCCGATTCGGTCGGTCGGGGAAGTACCAGCATCAGCACCGCAACGGTCAGAAATACCGCCGCCGATACCGATATGCTTATTATATGCGGAAGATAACCGTTTTTCTTCTTGTTTTCCTCGTCACCGGAATCTTTAGCGGCTTTTTCTTCCTTAACAGGTTTTTCTTCCTTAACGGGTTTCTCCTCCTTAACAGGCTTATCCTGCTTAGCAGGCTTCTCTTTCTTAGCGGGTTTCTCCGTTTTAGGCGGTTCATTATCGGAGGCTTTGGATTTTTTGCCGTGATGCTTTTGATTTTCGAGCTTTTGACGGTATATTTCGTTCAGCTCGTCAAGCTCGTTGTCGTTTATATAATCTGCCATGCTGTCCTCCTTCTATCAGAAATGCCAATATATGAACGGGTTGTTTGTCGCGTTTACCAACAGCACGCTGCTAAGCAGGAAAATAAATATGCTTGCCGCGGTGCGCAGATATATGAACGCCGGAGATTTCGGCAGCTCCTTGTATTTCTTTTTTATCCACGGGATAATAGGCAGGCAGCATATCACGCAGGCAAGCAGCAGCCAGCAATTCGACGCCATGCTTATCGTTGAAATGTGATCGGTAAGCTTGTTGCCGTTTGCCCCGACAAGGTTGCCTAGGAATGTACCCAGCTGTCCTATATCCTCAAAGTAGAAAATGCCGAATCCGACGGTGATCACCAGCAGACTGTATATGTGCGAAACAGCCGCCGGTATCTTTTTAAGCCGCTTGTTTCCTATCAGACGTTCTATCAAAATAAAGAATCCGAAGTACAACCCCCAAATGATGTAGTTCCAGCTTGCCCCGTGCCAGAATCCGGTGCAGAACCACACAAGGAACAGATTCAGGTACTGTCTGCGTTTTCCGAAGATAGTCACATACAGCAGATAATCCCTGAAAAAGCTGCCCAGCGAGATATGCCACCTCTGCCAGAATTCGGTGATGTTTTTGCTGACGAAAGGATAGCGGAAGTTTTCGTCAAATCTAAAGCCGAACATTCTGCCGAGTCCTATCGCTATATCAGAATATCCGGAGAAGTCAAAATATACCTGCATAGCGTAAACTATCACGCCGTACCATGTTCCCGCCACCGAAAGCGAACCTAAACTTCCGACCGAGAACAATGAATCCACGATAGTGGAGAGATTGTTTGCAAGTATCACCTTTTTGCCCAGTCCTATAGCTATCCTTGCTATGCCGTCGGTGATGTCGGCGGGAGTGATAGTGCGGTTGTCTATTTGATTTTGGATAGTGCTGTATCTTACTATAGGACCCGCGATAAGCTGCGGGAACAGCGAGATATACATCAGCAGCTTGAACCAGTTGCGCTGCACTTCTATCTTACCCCAGTAGCAGTCAAGTATATAAGAGATTATCTGGAACGTGAAAAAGCTTATTCCTATCGGCATTATATCGTCCGGCGGCACCGGCAGGTCAAGCCCGCTCACCGCGTTTATATTCTCTATGAAAAATCCGGTGTACTTGAACCCGACCAATACGCCTATATCGAAAAACAGCGTAAGTCCGGTAAGGACGAATCCCGTCTTGCTCTCTCGGAATTTATCGATATACAGTCCGGCAAGAAAATTGACGGTCACGCTGAACAGCAGGAGAAATACATACACCGGCTCGCCAAAGGCGTAGAACAACAGTGAAAATATCACCAGCACGACGTTTCTGTAGACCGTCCGTTTTGAGATATAATAGCATATAAAGCAAAGCGCCATGAAAACATATAAAAACAGCAGATTTGCAAAGACCATCGGTTACTTCCTTTCCTGAAAGGGGATAATATACTCAATACTATTATACAATACCCGCACCGTAATGTCAAATGAAAATTCGCGGTTTTGGCTGTTTTTTCGAGCTTTTAAGTAATCTGACGTGCTATTTGACACCGGACGGGATATGTGGTAAAATTAATACAATAAATTATCGGAGAAAAAATAATGAGCATAACCATGATAGACAACAGTCTTTGCGACAGCAATTTTGCCGAGGGCGTAACGTCGGCGGGAATAATATCCTATATTTCCGCGCTGCGTGATTACGGCATATCGTATAATGAGATAACGCCGGAGACTTTGAGCCTGCTGCCCGAAAGTCACGACTGCGGCGGGATAATACTGCGTATACGCGATAAAAGCGAGCTTGCGGCGGCAAATTCCCGCAGGTTCGGCTACGTCTGCATACCGGAAGAATTATGGCAGCACGCCCGCCGTATAGACAGCCCGGTAATGCTGGAATGCGAGCCGCACGGCAGCGATTTTTTACTGTACACGATAGAGCTTAATTCCCGCATAAATTGCCGCAATATCTCGCTTTTAAGGATAAAGGACGATTTTGACATCGACGGGCTGAGATTCGCCGGAAGATTAGCGCTGTACAAGCGGGAATCCATGATACCGATGGATATATGTCCCACCGACGGAAAGCTTACCGCGGTATCCACGCTTATATCGGCTGCCGCCGCCGGAGCGGACAGCGTCACCATGAGGTTCGGAAGCTTCGGGGAATACGCCGAGCTTGAGGACAGCGCCGCCGCTATGGCAGCCATGTTCATGGTGCCTATGCCGGAAGAAACTACCAAGGCGCTGCTTGCCTGCGAAATGCTTTATTATATGCTGTACGGGAGGGAAGCTGCAGGCATTTTGCGCCGTGCGGTGAAAGACGATCTTATGGTACCGTATAATTTTAACGCGGAGCTGCCCGCACATCTCGATTACCGCAGATTAGCGGAGCTTACCGTTGCGGCAAGACACCGTGACGAGGGTTCTCTCGTTTATAAGCAGCTCAAAAGCCTGAACGTCGAAACTAAAGACGCAAAGGACCTTGAAAAGGTGCTGGACGAGCTTTGTATGAAGCTGTTCGATGAGGGAGAAAACAATGGATAAAGATCAGCTGATAGAGTACGCCCGCAATAAGTATAATGCGCAGCCGGAATATTTATGGGCGAAGTACCCGGAGCATTTTGTACTGCGCCATAAGAGCAATAAAAAGTGGTTCGCGGTAACGCTGTACGTCCCGAAAAATCGTATCGGGCTTTCGGGAGAGGGCAGCGTATACATGACGGATGTAAAATGCGACCCGCTGATGAAAGGTTCTTTCCTGAAATCTTCCGGCGTGATCCCCGCTTATCACATGAATAAGGCGAATTGGATAGGCATGCGGGAGCTGAACCCGAGTCGGTTTTTACGGGCATATTTTCGCCAATACTGCGTCGACCTCGCTCGACATACGCAAGTATGCCTTCGTTCGGTCTCCTTGTCTTGACAAAAATCTGCTCCGTAAAAACTGCTTTGCACCTCACGGCGAATGAATTTGAGGTGATTTTTGTTTCTTGAGGCGCAGGCAGGCTGGCGCCTGTCAAGCCGAAAGGGACGAAAAGCGCCCAAAGGCATCGTCGTGAGGCGGCTCGGGTTCGGCTCCCGCATGCCTGGGTATTTTGCTCGACGGTACGGCCTCCCGCGAGGATATCGAGGTCTTGCTGGATATGAGTTATGAACTTACAAAATGACAAAAGAAATTTTAAGGCGCTGCAAAAGATGAACTGCACCAGTAAAAAAGAACAGTGACAAAAAAGACCTCCTATGGTATAATAACCTCAACGACAAATTCGCTTGCGCGAATTTCTTGCGCATTGCGCAAGTTCCGACCATAGGTCGGATGTTGAGAACATTGTATCATAAATTTGGGCGTTTCACGCCCGACGGCTTGCGCCGTCCGCGTCTGACTAGTCAGCCGCAATTTATGGTATAATAGAAGCCACAGGAGGTTTTGTTATGGCAAGAAGTTACAGACACATACAAGCGTATGGAAAAGAAATTTTCGAATTGAAGAAGGAAGTGAGACCGGAGGTAAAGTATAGGGTCATCTATTGTCACAAGGATAAATACAGCATAAGCGAAATGTGCA
>CANQKE010000046.1 GCA_947624435.1 uncultured Ruminiclostridium sp. | reverse complement strand
ATGTCGAGCGAGGTTGACGCAGTATTGGCGGAAAGATGCCCGTAAAAACCGACTTGGGTTCGACTCCCGCATGCCTAGCCGAGATAGCGGAGCAAAATTACGTAAGCACAAGCTATCTTACTCACGTTTTCAAAGAAGAAACCGGCCTGTCGCCAAGAGAGTATCTGTCGCATATACGCTGCACGAGAGCGTATGAGCTGATACTGCATACAAATATGAGGTTTTCGGATATATCCGACGCTACCGGCTTTTGCTGTGCAAACGATATGACCAGAAAGATACGGGAATATTACGGCAGCACTCCGACCAAGCTGCGTTACGGCAGGGAATGAACGGCTTTTCTTGCACAAAAAGCCGATAATTTTAAGATTTTTTCAAAAAAATCCGTTAAAACGGAAAAAACTATTGACAAAAGCGAAAAAAAGAGGTATAATATACCGGAAGAATAAGGTAAGCTAAAGACTGAGTCCACTCAGTCTTTAATGCTTATATGGGAGTTATGCGCCGGATAGCGCGGAGGAAATGCTTATGGCAAAACAAAAGGGCAGCAAAAAGAACCGCGCCGAAGAGGTGGAGCGCGAGGCTTTGGAAAAGGTCGCGCCTATAATAGAGCGGTACGGGTATGAGCTGTGGGACGTCATCTTTGAAAAGGACGGAGCGCTGTGGTATCTCAAGGTGCTTTTCGACAAACCGGACGGCGGTATCGACGACGAGGAGTGCGAGCAGATAACCGAGCCGATAAACAATGCGGTGGACACGCTTTCCTGTTTAGAGCTCATAGACGTGGTAGAGGTCGGTTCGCCCGGACTGGACAGAGCTTTGAGAAA
This sequence comes from uncultured Ruminiclostridium sp., assembly GCA_947624435.1. Taxonomy (GTDB): domain Bacteria; phylum Bacillota; class Clostridia; order Oscillospirales; family Ruminococcaceae; genus Ruminiclostridium_E. The sequence goes on along the minus strand of CANQKE010000046.1, from coordinate 21,886 downwards.
GCCGGAGCATTTTGGGCGCCTTATGGGGCAGCCGATAACAGCCGCCGTAAAGGGCGAGAACGGGCAGACCGATTATATAGAGGGCGAGCTTGCCGGATACGACGCGGACAGTAACAGCTTTACGCTGACGACCGAAAGCGGCGGGCGCGAGCTTAAAATTTCTGAATGCAGAAGGATCAATCTGGATCTTTGATAAGTATAAAATTTATTAACGGAGGAAAAACGGAAAATGAGTAATGCTAACAACGCTGAATTTTACGAGGCGCTTCAGCTTCTGGCAAAGGAAAAAGGGATAGAGCCGGAGGTGCTGCTTGAAAAGATACGCACCGCGCTGGTCATCGCAATAAAAAGAGATTATCCCAGAAGCGAGAACATGACCTTTGATTTTGATATAGAAAAAGGCAAATTCGACGTGGCTATCCAAAAAGAGGTAGTGGAAACGGTAGAGGACAGCGCAAATCAGATCTCCATGGAGGAGGCCAAGGCGCACACCCGCAGAAAGCTGAAGTACGGCGATATGGTATCCATAAAGCTGGACACCAAGCATTTCGGCAGAATAGCCGCTCAGACCGCAAAGCAGGTAATAAAGCAGGGAATAAAAGAGGTAGAGCGCGAGCAGCTCGTCGCCCAGTGGGGAGACCTCCAGGCCGAGGCTGTAACGGTAAAGGTAACTAAGATAGAGCCGCGCACCGGCAACGCGATAGTGGACATAAACGGAAACGAAGTGCCGCTGTTCAAGAGCGAGCAGATACCCGGCGAGGTAATAGAAGAGGGCGATATGATAAAGGTCTATGTGTCCGGCGTTTCCGCGTCCGACCGCAGACCGACCCTTAAAATTTCCCGCGTGAATAAAGAGCTTGTAAAGCGCTTGTTCGAGCAGGAGGTGCCGGAGATATTCGATGGTACGGTGGAGATAAAGGCGATAAGCCGCGAGCCGGGCTTCCGCTCTAAAGTGGCGGTCATCAGCAACAATCCCGACGTTGACGCGCTGGGCGCGTGCATAGGGCCGGCGCGGCAGAGAATAAGCAAGGTGTGCGAGCAGCTGGGCGGAGAGAAGATGGACGTGGTGTTCTACAACGAGGACCCCAAGCTGTTCATCGCTCAGGCGTTAAAGCCCAGCGACGTTATCCGCGTCGAGATACCCGATCCCGACGTGAGGAGCTGCACCGCGATAGTGCCGGATAATCAGCTTTCTCTTGCGATAGGAAATAAGGGACAAAACGCAAAGTTAGCGGCAAAGCTGACCGGCTACAAAATAGATATACGTCCGGAAAGCGGATTTTACGAGGGTTCCGACGAGTAATAAAGCAAGGAAGAATATATGGCGATAAGAAAGATACCGCAGCGCAGATGCGCAGGCTGCGAGCAGATGAAAGAGAAAAAGCAGCTTATACGCGTAGTGCATACCCCGCAGGACGAGTTTTTGCTGGATCTGACCGGTAAAAAGTCCGGCAGAGGGGTCTATATCTGCAAAAGCATAGAATGTCTTGAAGCGGCAAGGAAAAAGCGCGGACTGGAGCGCGGGCTTAAATGTCCGGTACCCGCCGAGGTATACGACAGTCTGCTTATACAGCTTAAGGAGGAAGAGTGAACAGATTTTTAAGCACTCTGGGGCTGTGCCGCAGGGCGGGAAAGCTGGCTTACGGATTCGACGAGGTCTGTTCTCAGATGAAGAAAGGCTCGGCATACGGGGTGTTCACCGCGTCCGACCTTTCGGAAAAGACGTTCAAGGAGGTGCGCTTTTTCTGTGAAAAGCATACCGTCCCGCTGATAAAGACGGACGTCACGATGAACGAGATAAGCGCCGTGCTTACCGCTAAGACAGGTATCATCGCAATTTTAGATAAGGGCTTGTTCGACAGCCTTTCTAATTTATATAAAAATACAGATAATATTGACCTAAAGGGGAACTGTTGATGGAACAAAAATATCGTGTAAATGAATTGGCAAAGGATCTGAATATCACCACGGGAGAGATAACCGCGCTGCTTCAGGAATATCTGGGGGTACAGAAAAAGACGCAGGCGAGTCTTAACGACAACGAGATAGCGCTTGTGCTGGAAAAATATTCTCAGGATAATCAGGTGGACAGCTTTGACGCGTTTTTCGCTTCTGCGTCGGAAAAACCCGCAGAGCCGAAAAAACCGGCAAAGGTCGAAAAGCCCGCGGAAAAGCCTGTTGTTAAGGAAGAAAAGCCCGCCGTTAAGGAAGAAAAACCCGTCGAAAAGGCGAATGAAAAACCTGCGGCAGAGGAAAAAGCGGAAAAGCCGGCAGAACCCAAAAAGCCGGAGCAAAAGCCTTCGCGCGTTGAAGATAAGCCTGTCCAAAAACCGCGCCGCGACGAGCATGCAAAGCCCGCTCCCGCAGGAAAGGACGTTCATCACGACGAGAGAAAGCCAAAGGACGCAAAGGAGCAAAAGCGCCGCGAGAGCAGACCGGTCCAGCCTGTCAAGCCCGCTATCGATCTGTCCAACATAAAGACCAACGAGCCGCCTAAGGGCAAGGTAAAGGGCGAGGCTGTACAGCGCGGCGAGCAGGTGACAAAGCACGTCGATACCAGAGGCAGCTATGTAAACCTTGACAAGTACAATGAAAAGTACGAGTCCATCGCGGGCGAGGACAGACGAAACAGCGAAAATTACACCAGAAAGCAGAAGATAAACCAGAAATCCCAGAAGAACCGCCAGCAGTTCAGCAAAAAGCGCGAGACCGAGGCTCAGAAGCTGAAAAGGCTTGAGCTGGAGCGGGCGCGCAAAAAGCAGCTTGAGATACAGATACCCGACGAGATAGTGGTATCCGAGCTTGCCTCCCGCCTTAAAATGACGGCGGCGGAGGTCATCAAAAAGCTGTTCTCGCTCGGCGTAATGGCGAATATAAACCAGACGGTGGATTTTGATACCGCCTGCATAGTAGCTGAGGAGTTAGGCGCAAAGGTAACTAAGGAAGTGGTAGTGACCATCGAAGAACGCCTGTTTGAAGAGGTGGAGGACACCGAGGAAAATCTTCAGCCGCGTTCTCCGGTCGTGGTGGTAATGGGACACGTTGACCACGGTAAGACCTCTCTGCTCGATAAGATACGCAATTCCAACGTTACCGCGGGAGAAGCGGGCGGAATAACCCAGCACATCGGCGCTTACCGCGTAAAGGCGGGCGGACGGGATATCACGTTTTTGGATACTCCCGGACATGAGGCGTTCACCGCTATGAGAGCGAGGGGCGCGCTTGCGACGGATATCGCTATACTGGTGGTAGCCGCCGACGACGGCATCATGCCGCAGACGGTAGAGGCGATAAATCACGCCAAAGCGGCAAACCTTTCCATAATAGTTGCGATAAACAAGATAGATAAGCCGGGAGCAAATCCCGAAAAGGTAAAGCAGGAGCTTACCGAACACGGTCTTGTCATAGAGGAATGGGGCGGAGATATCATCTGCGTGCCGGTCTCCGCTAAGACGGGACAGGGCATAGACGAGCTGCTGGAGATGGTAAATCTCACCTCCGACGTTCTGGAGCTTAAGGCAAATCCCGACCGCATGGCTAAGGGTACGGTCATCGAGGCGAGAATAGACAAAGGCAGAGGCCCTATAGCCACCGTGCTGGTACAGGCGGGAACATTGCATACCGGCGACGTGATAATCGCGGGTACGGCGGTAGGCCATGTCCGCGTTATGCGCGACGATAAGGGCAGAACGGTAAAAGAGGCGGGACCCTCGGTACCGGTAGAGATAATGGGACTTGCCGAAGTGCCTAACGCAGGCGACGATTTCGCGGCGGTAGAGGACGAGCGGCTTGCAAGAGAGTTAGTAGAAAAGAGAAAATTCGACGCAAAGCAGGAGCAGTTCAGCAAATTTACCAAGGTGAGCCTGGACAATCTGTTCTCACGGATAGAAGAGGGCTCGATGAAAAAGCTGCCGATAATCGTCAAGGCGGACGTGCAGGGCTCTGTAGAGGCTGTGACGCAGTCGCTTGAAAAGCTGACCAACGAAGAAGTAAAGGTAGAGGTCATTCACGGGGCTGTCGGAGCGGTAAGCGAGAGCGACGTTATGCTCGCTAAGGCGTCGGGAGCGATAATAGTAGGCTTTAACGTTCGTCCCGCGCCCGCGGCGGCGGAAAACGCCAAGCGCGACGAGGTGGATATCCGTCTTTACCGCGTTATCTATGACGCGATAGAGGAGATACAGACCGCGATGAAAGGTATGCTCGCGCCTAAATACCGCGAGGTGGATACCGGCCGCGTGGAGGTGCGCCAGACTATACGCATTTCCGGAGTAGGCGTAGTAGCGGGCTCTTACGTGCTGTCCGGCAAGGTACAGAGGAACGGCGAGGTAAGAGTAGTCAGAGACGGCATAATCCTTGCTGTGGATAAGATCGCCGGACTGCGCCGCTTCAAGGACGACGTAAAGGAAGTTTCCGAGGGGTACGAGTGCGGTATAAGCCTTGAAAAATTCACCGATATAAAAGAGGGAGATATTTTCGAGGCGTTCGTGACCGAGGAGTACAGGGATTGATACTGCGTTACACGGAAAGGATATTATGGCAAACTTCAATATTGACAGATTATCCGAGGATATAAAAAGAGAGATATCCGTCGCTGTAAGGGACATCAAAGACCCCAGAGTAGCGGGAAATTTAGTCAGCATAACCGGCTGTTCTCTTACAAGCGATATGTCCTATTGCAAGCTGTATGTATCCTGCATGGGAAGCGAGGCTAAGACCGACAAGGCGGTAGCGGCGCTTACCGACGCATCGGGATTTTTCAAGCGCAGGATAAATCAGCGTATAAAGATGAGAAAGCTGCCGGAGCTTATATTCCTTCCGGATAATTCGCTGGATTATTATTCTCATATTGAGAAGATAATAGAGAGTCTGCCGCCCTCAAACGGTGCGGAAGACAAAAAGACCGACGCAACGGAGAAATAATATGTTAATTAATGTAGAAAGGGCTGCGCGTATGCTCAAAGAGTATGACTATTATCTCATACTCAGTCACGCAAACCCTGACGGCGACACATTGGGCTGTGCATACGCTCTGTGCGCAATACTCCAAAAAGCGGGGAAATGCGCGAAATGCCTTTGCGCGGACGAGATCGCGCCGAGAATGAAATATTTAACTACCGGAATACAGCCTCAGGAATTTGAGCATCAGACCATAGTCAGCGTGGACGTTGCCGACCGTAAGCTGCTGGGAAAGCTCAACGAGGTGTACGGCGACGAGGTGTTCCTTGCGATAGACCACCATCGCAGCCGCACCGAGTTTGCAGAGTTTACTTACGTTGAACCGGACGCGGCGGCGGCGTGCGAGCTGATATACGAGATAGCTCAGGTGATGCAGATACCGCTTGATGAGCAGATAGCGACCTGTCTGTATACCGGACTTGCTACCGATACCGGCTGCTTTAGATTTTCCAACACCACGCCTAGAACGCATTTTATCGCGTCAAAGCTGATGGAATACGGATTCCCGTACGAGGACATAAATTACCGGCTGTTTGATATGAAATCAAAGGGCAGGGTGCGGCTTGAGCAGGAAATATTTGAGAAGATGGAATTTTACTGCGACGATAAAATAGCGATAGTCTGCCTTACCAACGAGCTTATGGAGCGGCATAAGAACAGCGTCGACGCGGAGGATTTCAACGGCCTTGCGGGAATGCCGCGCAGGATAGAGGGCGTGGAGATAGGCGTAACGATAAAGCAAAAAGAAGAAAAGGTGTTCAAAATATCGGTGCGCAGCAGTGAAGAGATAAACGCGTCGGAGATATGCGAAAAATTTGACGGAGGCGGCCACGCGAGAGCGGCGGGCTGCACGATAGAGGGTACATTAGAAGAGGTAAAGGCGAAAATGCTGCCCGAGCTTAAAAGGGCGGTCGGCTGCGGTGAATAATACTGAGCCGTGCGGAATTATATGTATCGATAAGCCGCAGAATTTTACCTCATTTGACATAGTCGCTTTGGCAAGAAAGGCTATAGGCACGCGCAGGATAGGTCACGGCGGTACGCTTGACCCGATGGCGGTGGGAGTGCTGCCGCTGTTTATCGGCAGAGCGGCAAAAACCGTCGATCTGCTGCCGGACAGCCGCAAGCAGTATAAAGCCGGTTTTCGGTTAGGAGCCGTATCCGATACCGAGGACGTATGGGGAAATGTCATAGAAACGAGCTTAGCCGCGGTAAGCCTTGATGAGCTTGAAAAAGCGTCGGCGATGTTTATCGGAGAGATAGACCAGACGCCGCCGATGTATTCCGCGGTAAAGATACAAGGGCGCAGACTTTACGATATCGCCCGCAGCGGACAGGTCGTTGAAAGACCGTCAAGGCGGGTGACCGTAAGCGATATAAAGATACTGGATTACAACGAAGATACGCGTCGGGGAGAGCTGCTCATAGACTGCTCAAAGGGTACATATATCCGCACGCTTATCGCGGATATAGGAAAAACGCTCGGTACCGGCGGGATAATGACCTCGCTGGTGCGCACGCGGTCGGCGGGCTTTTTGCTGTCCGACTGTATAACGCTTGACGAGCTCAAAGCACTTTCCCCCGACGAGATAAAAAGCCGGCTTATCCCGACCGAACGGAGTTTTTCGGGCTGTCGGGAGGAGCAGCTTGACGATATGCAGGCAAGGCTGTTCATAAACGGGACGATACCTACAGCGCTTGCCGCAAGGCTCGGCGAAAACGAGCTTGTAAGAATAAAGGACAGGGACGAACGCTTTCTCGGTCTGGTACAAACCGATGAAAAGCGCGCCGCAGGAACGGTGTATTTGGAAGTCACCGCCTCGGCAAAGGGTTAAGAAACATGACGGATATAACGCACAATCTTATAAAGCTGCCGCCGACAGCGGTCGCCGTCGGTTTTTTTGACGGACTTCATCTCGGTCATATGGAGGTCATAAAAGAGGCGCTGCGCCATGAATATGCCTCCGCCATGTTTACTTTCCATTCCGATACGGCTTTGCCGAAAAGGGAAAAGATAGAAAATCTGCTGTCAAATGAAATGAAGCTGGAAAGCCTTGCAAAAACAGGGCTGGATTATGTATATTCGCCGGATTTCGACACGGTGAGGGATTACACCGCGGAGGATTTTATAGTTAGGGTATTGGCAAAGATAATGAACGCCAAGACCGTTATCTGCGGATTCGATTTCAGGCTCGGAGCGGGAGGCGGCTGCGACGCGGAGCAGTTCAAGCTGCTTTGCGGCAAGCACGGGATAGACACCGTGATAATCCCGCCGTTTTCTCTGGACGGGCAGATAGTGCATTCCACCGCGATAAAAAATCTTATAAAATCGGGAGAAGTCGAAAAGGCGAACCGCCTGCTCGGCTATGAATTTTGCTATGAGGGCGAGGTAATATACGGCAATAGGTTAGGGCGGAAGATAGGCTTCCCGACGATAAACCAGCTGTTTCCCGAAAATATTGTTATGCCGCGCTTCGGCGTTTATAAAAGCACCGTTGAGATAGACGGCAGGCTTTTCCCGTCGGTGACGAATATCGGCGTAAAACCGACGGTGGCGTATAAGGATAAGCCGCTCAGCGAAACGCATATAAACGATTTTGACGGCGATCTGTACGGCCGAACGCTGAGGATAAGACTGATAAGGTTTATTCGTCCCGAAAGGAAATTCGACGATCTTAACGGGCTGAAAGAGCAGCTTTCAAAAGACAAGAGCGAGGCTATACTTTCATGACGCTGTCACCTGATTGTCACTATGAGGCTATATAATATACTTTTGGAAAAATAAATTCGTTCAACGAATAAATATACTGCCGTTTAAGGCAAAAATAAGGAGAGCCAAATGATCGAAGTACAAAATCTTACTAAGCGATACGGCGCTAAGCTGGCTGTGGACAGGGTCTCGTTCAAGGTGAACGAGAGCGAGATACTCGGCTTTCTCGGACCGAACGGCGCGGGAAAGACCACCACGATGAATATACTGACCGGTTATCTTTCCTCCACCGACGGAAAGGCGCTGATAAACGGGATAGACATCCTGGAAGAGCCGCTCAAGGCTAAAAAGCTGATAGGCTACCTGCCGGAGCAGCCTCCGCTTTATCTTGACATGACGGTCGAGGAGTATCTGAAATTTGTCTACAGGCTTAAAAAGTGCAAGTTGCCGATAAATTCCCACCTTAAAGAGATATGCGAGCTGGTAAAGATAACCGACGTTAAAAAGCGCGTTATCAAGAACCTGTCAAAGGGATATAAGCAGCGTGTCGGCGTTGCGCAGGCATTAGTGGGAAATCCGCCGGTACTTATACTTGACGAGCCGACGGTAGGACTTGACCCCAAGCAGATAATAGAGATACGTACGCTGATAAAAAAGCTCGGCAAGAATCACACCGTTATCCTTTCCAGCCATATCCTTTCAGAGGTACAGGCGGTATGCGACCGTATAGTGATAATAAACCGCGGCAGGATAGTAGCGGACGATAATTCCGAGAGACTGGTACAGAATCTTTCCAACGACCATAAGCTGATAGTCCGCGCGGAGGGCAATCCCAACGAGATAAAAAAGCTGCTCTCCTCCATACCGGATATGAGAGAGGTCAGGATAAACCGCGAGAATATCGAGCCGGGCGTTGCGGAATTTTATCTGAACGCCAAAGAGGGCAGCGACGTGCGCAGAGAGGTTTCCAAGCGACTCGCGTCGCGTAATTTCCCGCTGCTGATGATGAAGTCCTCCGAGCTTACGCTGGAGGAGATATTCCTTAAGATAACCACCGGCGATATTTACGGACATGCCGACAAGATAGAGGCGGGCATGGATACAAGGCTCGCCGGAAAAGAGTAAGGGGGTATAAAGATGCTTGCAATATTTCGCAGAGAGCTGAAGGCTTATTTTACCTCTCCGCTCGGTTATGTATTTTTGGCGATATTCTATGCGTTCGCCGGGCTGTTTTTCTGGCTGTTTGCTTTGGATATAGGTTCTACCGATCTGTCAACGGCGTTTCTTATGATGTTTTTGGTGCTGATGGTATTTGTGCCGCTGCTGACTATGAGACTGCTTGCTGACGATAAAAAGCAAAAGACCGATCAGCTCACATTGACCGCTCCGGTCAGTCTGTTTTCGATAGTATTCGGTAAATTCCTGTCGGCATATGTAATATTCGTAGCCGGCGTTGCGGTATTTCCGGTGTTCGGCTTTGTGATGTCGATATTTGCGAAAATATCCTGGCTGCCTATCTGGGGAAACACAGTGGGCTTGCTGTTACTGGGCGGTATTTTCGTATCCTCCGGACTGTTTGTATCCGCGCTTACCGAAAATCAGATGATAGCGGCGATAGGCAGCTTTTTCATCAACCTTATGATAATGCTGCTGGATACTTTGGTGAACCAGCTCCCCTCCGGCTTTTTCAGGACGGTGCTGGGCAGCATTTCCATATATTCGCGTTATATCGAGATAACCAACGGAATATTCAGCTTATCAAGCGTGCTGTTCTTCCTGAGCGTTATCGGCATATTCCTTTTCCTCACGGTGAGAGTGCTGGAAAAGAAACGCTGGGCGTGACTAATACCGTGAAAGGAATGGGATAAGTATGGAAGAGAAAAAAGAAAACGAAATAATAGAAGAAACCGATAAAATAACAGACGAACAGGAAGCTCCTGCCGCACAGGACGCTCCTGAGAAAAAGGATACTACCGAGGAAAAGAAAGAAAAGAATATCAAAGGTAAAAGTAAAAATCCGTTCAGGAACAAGAAATTCAAGTACGGAAGTCTTTCGGTGTTATTCACGATAATATTTGTAGTGATAATCGTACTGGTAAACGTGGTGATCACCCTGATCGGCGAAAGATTTTCGGTATCCGCCGACCTTACCGACGAGGGACTGTTCAGCATAGAGCAAAGCTCTGCGGAATATCTTTCCGGGATAGACCAGCATATAACCATCACCGTTACCAGCAATGAAAGCGAGTTTACCGGCAGCACCTATTATAATCAGACCAACGAGATACTCAAAAGGATAGTGAACACCAACGGCAATTTCACGCTGAATTATATAGATATCGTGGAAAACCCCGGTTTTCAGTCCAACTACAGCGAGACCATCTCCGCCGGCGAGATAGTGGTGGAAAGTCAGGAGACCGGCCGTCACAAGGTGCTGGACTACGAGGATTATCTGTCGATAACCTACGATCAGAATTATCTGATGATGGGAATAAGGCAGCCTACCTCTATTGAAGCCAACTGCGAGCAGGCGGTGGTATCCGCTATAATGAACGTAACCGACGACGACCCCGTCAAGGTAGCGGTGCTCAGCGGCTACGGCGAGACCGATAACGCGTATATCACCGATCAGCTTGAAACAAACAGCTATGTGGTGGAAAAAGTCAATATCCCGCTTACCGACGTGATAAGCGACGAATATGATTTTGTACTGATAAACGGGCCTACCAGCGACTATTCGGTAGCGGACATCACTAAAATAGACGACTGGCTGGACAACAAGGGTATATTCGAGAAGAACCTTATTTATATTGCCAACCCGTCATTGGGCGAATCTCCCAACATCGACGGCCTGCTTGAGGACTGGGGTCAGAGAGTGGAAAAGGGCACGGTATACCAGACCGATACCAACTATTCCTACCCGCAGATGAACACCTATCAGGTACTGGACGTACCGGACAGCGATTTTTCCGAGTTTTCAAACGATTCTCAGATATACGGACTCAACCTCAGCCCGATAACCTTGCTTTGGGAGGGTACCGGCAACAAAGTCGAGCATGCCAACGGCAATATGGAGGCGCAGGTATTGCTCTCCAGCTATAACGGCGCGGTGGTAAAGCCGCAGGATTCCGGCAACAACTGGCAGCCGGACGACAACATGGCAAGAGCCGCTCTGCCGGTAGCGGTACAGACCGTAAAGAGCAGATTTGAGGGTACGGAGCCGTTCCAGAGCAGAGTGATAACCATAGGCGGTATGGAGCTGTTCGACGGCGGATTCCTTACCAGCGCGACAAATAACGCACAATTTCTTATAAACATGTTCAACGTAAGCTGCGGCAAGGAGGAGGGCATAACCCTTACGCCTAAATCCTATAACGCCGTTCCTATCGAGGTCACCGAGGCACAGAAGAATACGCTGATGGTGATATTCGTTATCGTGCTGCCGGTAGTTCTGCTTGTCGCAGGTATCGTCATCTGGATAAGACGTATCCATAAATAAAACCAACGAGGAGATATTGGTGTATTAAATGAAGAAAAACGCAAAAATACTGCTGGCGTCGGCAGCCGGTATCGTTGTGCTGGGTTCTGCCACGCTGGTATTGGTGCTGACCGCGCCGCAGCCCGAGGTCGCCGACAGCGGGGATACCTCCGACAGTACGGCCGAGCTGTTTTCCTACAAGGCCGACGACGTATCAAAGCTGACTATAACCAACGACAACGGCGAGTTTGCCATAAACAGGCTCGGCGTGGAAAAGTGGGGGATAGATAATATACCGGAGGAAAACGCAAATTCCGCCTCCTACAGCTCGGTAATGGAAAACGCCGCCGACCTTACCGCCAAACAGACGGTAGAGGAAAATCCGGAGGATCTGGAAAAATACGGGCTTGCTGACCCGTCCGCTAAGTTCACGGTGGATTTTAAGGACGGAAAGCATGACAGCGTTACCTGTCTTGTCGGCAACAAAAACGAGGGCGCGTCCGGCTGGTATATAAAGCTTTCGGACAGCAATACGGTGTATCTTGTAAATGAGTCGGAGATATCCTTTGCTAACGGCAGCTATCTTGATTATGTATCGCTGAGCGGATTTCTTGATGAATATGACGTAAACGAGGACGTAATAAGCAGGCTGCGTATCTCAAGGAAAGACCTTGACCAGGATATCGTGCTGGATAAGCTGCCGGAGGTGGACGCCGAGGTGGAGAACACCAACGTCTATGTCGGCTATGAAATATCCAGCCATAACAACGTACTTGCGGACGATGAGGCGGACACCGGAATACTTTACGGCATGTTTGAGCTTGCCGCACAGTCGGCGGTCGTCGTTTCTCCTACCGAGGAGCAGCTTAAGGAATACGGACTGGACGACCCGTTCTGCACCGCAAGCATGGTGCTTAACGACGAGGTGGTAAAGGTCGAGATAGGCAACGCCGTTTATGCCGAGGACGAGGAGACCGGCGCCGAGACCGATCAGATAACCGGATATTACGGGATGATGCAGGGCGCGGATATTATATTCGTGTTCGCTCCGGACGCGGTCCCGTGGGTAACGATAGAGGTGGACGATATACTGTATAAGCAGTTTTTAACGCCGTATATCTATAATGTTGATACGGTGACGTTTACCAACGATAAAAACGAAAGCCATACCGTAAAGATAGAGGGCGACGATTCCGATACGGCTACCTTTGATCTTGACGGAGAGCGAATGCTGAACGGCGCGTCTTTCCGCTCGTTCTACCGTTATCTGCTTTCCTGCTATGCGGAGGATATATATATCGACGAGCTTACCGACGACAATAAATTCATCGGCAGCTTTGAATATGTTTACCGCAGCAAGGAGGACGGCACGATGGGCAACGGCGTCGATAAGGTTGAGCTGTATTCCTCCGAGGAGGATCTCACCTGTATAATCGTGGTGAACGGGGAAGTGCGCTATAAGGTGCGCAGAGTTTACGGAGTGAGGTATCTTACCAATTTTGACGCTTTGTTAAACGGCGGCAACGTACAGGAAGATTATTGATATTTATAGGAAAGGGTGGACGTTATGGCACAGCAGAAATTTTTCACATACCGCGGTTTACCGCTGGTAAGAAAGGATAAGGTGATCTACTTTGGGAGAATGTCGGATAAGTATGTCGCTATGCTGACGGTTTTATCTCAGCATAAGGTAAAGGATATCGATGTGGCCGACAAGACCAGAGTGCAGATAATGGCGACCGATCCTACCAGCGTACCCGCCAATGAGATGATAGCAAAATCCGGTGAAAGAGGCAGTCTGTATGACGCTCTGGACGTAGCGTACATCTGGCTGGCAAAAAGCAACGCATAAAATTCGGCATACGAAAACAAAAGCGCATCGCTTGTAAAAGGCGGTGCGTTTTTATGTTATTCGTTAAGTATATATACATTTCCGGCGGTGCAGGTTATCAAGCCGTCTATCTCCATATCCGCCAGCGTTTCGGTGACGTCGCCGAAATCGTCGTTTATGCTTTTGAGTATCTCGTCGAGAGAAATGCCGCCGTCCGACTCTTTAAGCAATAATGTTATTCTGCCGCGCAGACTTTCCGGGTCGATGTCTGTTTGTATAGAGGAAAGCCCGTCCGTTACGGGAGCGGGGATTTCAGCGTCCGCTTTTTCCGGCACTTCGGGTTTAACGGGAGATTCTTTCGGCACTTCGGGCTTAGTGGGAGGTTCTTCCGGCATTTCGGGTTTAACCGGAGGTTCTTCCGGAGTTTCGGGGATAGTGGGAGGCTCTTCCGGTGCTTCGGGATCAGCGGGAGGTTCTTCGGACGCTTTGGCAGCCGCTTTTTTATTCTTTTGAAAAGAGCGGCCTTGCTCTGTGAGAGTGCCGTCGGGATTTTCATAGCCGAGCAGTATTCTGTACTTTTTCGGCATTATGTCAAGGTAATCGACGCTGCCGGATGATCTCGGCTTTTCTTCCTGCTCGTCGGGTGATTCGGAAGTAACATTGCCGTCATGCGCGGTATACTCCGAGCTGTTTTCGTCTGTTGCGGTGTTCAGCCGGTCGCCGTAAATGTCATAATATTCGCTGATTATGTCGTAATGGTCATACACCGGAACAGCGCCGTCACGCAGGTATTTTATTATACTCTTGACGTTTTCCGACAGCGTGTCCGGCGGCACCGTGAAAAACAGGTCGCGGTCCTGTTCCGCCGCATGGCGCGCGGTTATCATGCTGCCGCTGGTGTCATTCGCGCCTATTACCAATGTGCCGTTAGCAAGTCCCGATATTATGCGGTTGCGGTATTTGAAATATCCGGCGCGGCAGGAGGTACCGGGCAGCAGCTCGGAAATTATCGCTCCGCCCTCGGCTGCTATATCATGCCTGAGCCTTGCCGTATTCGCGGGATATTCCACGTCTATCCCGCAGGCCAATACCGCCACGGTAGGCTGATGTGCGCGTATCGCGGCAATATGCGCCGCCTGATCTATCCCTCGCGCAAGTCCGCTTATTAAAACTATGCCGTACTCCGCCAGACCGGGGCAGATCACCGACGCGAGCTTTGCCGCGTACCTGTCCGGCGTTCTCGGTCCTACCGCCGCTAAGCACAGACGCTTGTCCAGACCGGATATATCGCCCTGCACGAACAATACCGTCGGCGGGTTATAGATGTTTTTAAGCAAGGTGGGATAGTCGGCGTCGTCGATAGTGATTATTTTTATACCTTTTTCTGTGCAGCTGTTTATTATTTTGTCGGAATTTTCCAACGACGCGGCGGCAATAGCCGGTATGCGCTTGGACGAAATGACGGACCTGTCGCCCTCCATCAGCTTTTTAACGGCGTTTTTTGCAGAGCCGTAAAATTTTATCGCGTTATGTATCCACGGATTTCCCGCGCCGTATACCTGCAAAAGGTAAATATAGTTTCTCATGCTTTGGTGTCCTCTCGAAAAATTTGCCGGAAAGTCAAAGGACCTTCCGGCAAATAATATTATTGCGTTTTGTTGTCCTCGTTGCGTATCTGGACACGTCTTATTTTTCCGCTTATGGTCTTGGGCAGCTCGTCCACAAATTCCACTATCCTCGGATATTTATAAGGCGCGGTGTTTTTCTTTACGAAGTTCTGAAGCTCTTTTTTAAGCTCCTCAGAGGGCTGATAGCCTCTTGCCAAAACCACGGTCGCCTTTACCACCTGACCTCTTATCGGGTCGGGAGCGCCGGTGACTGCACATTCCAATACCGACGGGTGGGAGATAAGCACGCTTTCTATCTCAAACGGTCCTATACGGTAGCCGCTCGCCTTGATAACGTCGTCGTTTCTTCCCACATACCAGAAATAGCCGTCCTCGTCCTTCCATGCGGTATCGCCGGTATGGTAAAGACCGTCGTGCCACGCCTCCTTGGTAAGCTCCTCGTCGCGGTAATAGCACTCAAACAGACCGTCCTTGCCGGGCTCGGCACGAACTACTATCTCTCCTACCTCTCCGACAGGAACGGTATTGCCGTCCTCGTCCACAATGTCAACGTCATATAACGGGGTGGGCTTGCCCATAGAGCCGGGCTTAGGAGTCATGCCCTTAAGATTAGCCAGCAGCGCGGTGGACTCCGTCTGACCGAACGCCTCCATAAGCTTTAATCCGGTAAACTCCAGCCACTTGTTGTAGACTTCGGGATTGAGCGCCTCGCCCGCAATACAGGAATATTTCAGCGAGGACAGGTCGAAATTCTCCAGTCCTTCTTTTATGAAAAATCTGTACATGGTAGGCGGTGCGCAGAAAGTGGTTATCTTGTAATCCTGCATTATGCGCAGCATATCGGTGGGGATAAATTTATCGAAATCATATACGAATACGCAGGTGCCGACCGCCATCTGACCGAACAGCTTGCCCCATGCCGCCTTGCCCCAGCCGGTATCCGAGATGGTGAGGTGCGTTCCGTCAGGATCGACGTTCTGCCAGTGCGCGGCGGTCTGGATATGAGCTAATGCGTAACGGTGGTTGTGTATTACCATCTTGGGATATCCGGTAGTGCCGGAGGTAAAGTACAGCAGCATGTGCTCTCTGGAATCGGTGGGGACTCTCTCCATCGTTTCCGGCATCTTCTTTATCTCTTCGTCAAAGTTTATCCAGCCGTCCTTTTGACCGTTGGCGATAAATCTTATAAGGTCTATGCCCATCTCGGCTTGAGCCTCTTCGGTGTATTTTTCTATATCGGGATTGTAGCCGGTGCATACTACCGCCTTTACGCTTGCCCTTTCAAAACGGTAGGTAAGGTCGTGAGTAGTCAGCAGGTGAGTGGCGGGTATCGCTATGGCGCCCAGCTTGATAAGCCCTATTATCGCTATCCAGAACTGATAGTTTCTTTTAAGTATCAGCATTACCTTGTCGTCCTTTTTGATACCGTAGGACGCAAAGAGGTTTGCCGCCTGAGTGGACAGCTTTGAAAGCTGCGAATATGAAAAGTCGTGGCGGTTCTCCTGTAGGTCTATGTGCGTGAGCGCGGGCCTGTCGGGGTCTATCTCGCCGTATTTATCTATAATATCATATCCGAAGTTGAAATTGTCCGGACAGTCAAGCTCGAATTTGTTAAGTATCCCGTTTTCGTCAAAGCCCTCGTTGACAAAGTTTTTATAGTATCCTATTACCTGTTCCATTTATGTCGTACCCTTCCCTTGTTTTATATAAGCACTGCTAAGAATTTGCAGTCCTCGCCGTCTACGGCTATCATGCCGTGAGGATTCATGCTGTCGTAATATACACAGTCGCCGACCTCCAGCACCTCGATATGTTCATTTATCTGGAATTTCAGCCTGCCGGAAAGAATATAGTCCATCTCCTGCCCGTCATGCACGGAAAGATGTATCGGCTTTGTCTGCTCCTCCTCGTCGTAAGGCGCGGTGACCAACAGCGGCTCTATCTTCTTTTTCTTGAAAAGATATGCCAAATGCTGATAAGCAAAGCGCTCGCGCCGTTCTATCGGCAGTCCGTGATCCTTGCGTACTATAGAATAAGTGTTGAGCTTGGGAGTAACTCCGGTCAGCAGCTCGATAAGCTCCACGCCGAGTGCATCCGCCGCTTCATTAAGAAAGGACAGCGAAAAATCCTTTTCCCCGTTTTCCAGTGAGATGTATTCTTCCTTGCTCACATTTGTTTTGCCCGCCATTTCCTCGACCGTGATGTCAAGGTATTCTCTTGTGCTTTTAAGCCGTCCGGATACGTCCTTGATATTATATTCCATAGCTTCCTCCCAAAAAACATTATTTTAATAATTATACCAAATCCGCGCGATAAAATCAACTGTTTTGGATATTTTTTCTTTGCGGGATCTATTTACTTTTGTACTCCTTGCAAAGCTCTTTCAGTACGCAAGCGTCGCAGTCCGGCTTTCTCGCGGTGCAGACGCCTCTGCCGTGCCATACCAGACGGTGGCAGAAGTTAAGGCTTTCCTCCGGCGGTAAAAGCTGTGCTAACTGCTTTTCGACCTTACCTGCGTCCTTTGTATCGGCCAAACCCAGCCGGTTTGTAAGACGAATAACGTGGGTATCGCAGACGATAGCGGGCTTTCCGTACAGGTCGCCCACGATAAGGTTGGCGGTCTTTCTTCCTACGCCCGGAAGCTTGGTGAGCTGTTCGATGCTGTCCGGCACCTCGGAGCCGTATTCGTCCCGCAGCATAATGCACATATTGACGATATCCGCCGCTTTGGTCTTAAAAAGCCCGCAGGATTTTATGTATTCCTCCACCTCGGACGGCTGCGCGGCGGCAAACGCCTCGATGGTCGGAAAGCGCTCGAACAATGCCGGCGTCACCATGTTTACTCTGACGTCGGTACACTGCGCCGAAAGCCGCGTCGCTATAAGCAGCTCGTGCGGCTTTTGATAGGTCAGCGCGCATTTTACCTGCGGGTATTCGTTTTTCAGCGCGGCTATAATTTCCAGCGCTTTTTGCTTTTTAGTCATATTTTTTTGCCCCTTTTAACGTATATTTTAATTATAAGTGCTTTGTCGTAATGTGTCAAGTCCGGAAAAATTAATTTTTAGCCTGATTTTTTGAATTTTGGTGTTGACAAACCGAAATTTTTTTGTTATAATAAATTGCGTTACTGTAAAAAGAATATGAGCCACTAGCTCAGGCGGCAGAGCACCTGCCTTTTAAGCAGGGTGTCCCGGGTTCGATTCCCGGGTGGCTCACCAACACGGTTACCATGCGGTTTATGAACTGTTTTGGTAGCCGTTTTCTTTTGAAAAAAGGGGTCTGTTTTTGGGAAAAACAGCTCTTCATTGTCGATAAAATAAAAATTCAGTTTCTCTGCCAAGGCTTTTCCGAGCGTGCTTTTCCACTGCCGTTTAAGCCGCATACAATAATTCCCGTTCCCATAATTTCGCTCCGTTTAGATGATATTTATCGCTAAATTTTTCTGCCGAACCGGAAGTTATGTTTTTACAAACGACAAAGCATAATATATTCTTCGTCGTTCTCGTTCACAATTTCAAATCCGGTTTTCATATACATTCTTACAGCATAATTTGATTTTTGAACCGCAAGCGACGCTTGCTTATATCCTCTGTTTTTCAAAATACAAAGCATTTCTTTCATTAAAGCAGTTCCTATACCTAAGCCGCGATATTCCTTATACAGGGAAATGGCGAAGGAGGGCGTGTTATCGTCAATATGCCCGTAATCGTCCATAATGCGTACCCAAACGGCGCCGATAACTTTGCCGCCTGCTTCTGCAAGCAATCCTATATCGTCTTTTTTCTTTCCAAAGTCGGATATGTATACCTGTAATTCCGGCTGATTGATAATTGATTTAGCGGGTGCGGACATTCCTTTCGGTACAAAAATAGCCTCATACAGAAAATCCTCGAGCAATTTATATTCTTTATCTGATATTTCCCGGATCGTATAGTTCATTGTTTCCTCCGCTAAACCCCGATTTATCTTTTTCGCAGATACTCCGCAAATCGGAAGTTATTAATATCTATCGCTATAAATCTTATCATTATACACTCGAAATGTTATAATGTTAACTGTCCGAACTTTAATCTCGTACGAGATATTGTGTAAGAACGATATCATTAACTGAATCTTTCGGACTCTTATAGGTATTATCATACAAATGTCCCTGATTCTCCGGCAATGAATCTAATTTCTTTTTCAGAAATAACGCTCTATCTATCAAGTCCAAATCACCGCGTTTGCGGATGCGTCGTTCAATCTCCTCTGCCGCTGCTGTTAAAACAATGTAATAAAACTCAGCACAATACCGATGTGCCAACTCCTGAACACGCGGTAATTCTTCCTCAATCACATAATCAATGATAACATCAAGCCCCTGTCTGAGCGCTCTGTCCGCCGTATTGATAATGCAGTCCCAATTAAATTGCAGTATATCTTTCCATTGCACCTGTTCAGACGTCTCTCCGCTAAAGAAGTAATCTCCTTTATCCTTTGGTTCTATAAATCCTCTGTGAAAATCATCGCCATGGATTATATAAACCGTTCTTCCGGACTGCTCGACAAGATATTTTCCATATGCGTCCGCAAATGTTGATTTTCCGCATCCACAGGCACCGGAGACAAAAATAAGTTTTGCCATATGTAAACTCCCATAAATCCCGATTTGTATGTTTGCTCAATTACAGCATAGGCATGCGGGAGTCGAACCCAAGTCGGTTTTTACGGGCATATTTCCGCCAATACTGCGTCAACCTCGCTCGACATACGCAAGTATGCCTTCGTTCGGTTTCCTTGTCTTGACGAAAATCTGCTCCGTAAAAACTGCTTTGCACCTCACGGCGAATGAATTTGAGGTGATTTTTGTTTCTTGAGGCGCAGGCAGGCTGGCGCCTGTCAAGCCGAAAGGGACGAAAAGAGCCCAAAGGCATCGTCGTGAGGCGGCTCGGGTTCGATTCCCGCATGCCTAATTATATCATACAATTTCACATTTTGTCCAGCTATTCTTTTGCCAACGCTGCTGTATTCCTATCCCCGCACTTTATATGACTTGTTTGCAGATTTTTCCTTGCTGCTTGGTAACCGGGCAGCAGGCTAAGATTTTAACGATTTTACCTGTTTAATTATAGCATATTCTTGTGTATCTTGTCCAGTTTTTACGGCGGCTTTCCCCTCAATATTTTCCCATTAAAAGCACTAAAGTTTCACTTTGAAATCGCTTGAAAAAATTTTTACAGCAAATTGTTTTTATCCTATTGACTTTACGGGCTTATTGTGCTAAAATAGCGGGAGCTAAGATGTTTTATCAAGCCCAAAAGCCGCGTAAAACGTCAGTTTGAAAAGGTTTATCGGCTTAAATTTACCTGCCGGTAAACTTACAACAATGAAAGGATAGGCGTGCGCAAAATGTTTCAGATAAAATGGTTATGGCAGAACCTTAAAGGCTACCGTCCGCTGTACGCGGCGGCGCTCTTGCTGTCGATAATAATACAGTCGTTCTTTCTGATAGGGCCGATGATAGTCCAGCAAATAGTGGACATATTTATTTCCTCGCCCGACGCATTACAGAATATAAATACTCAGCGCGACCTGCTTATATGGCTGTGCGCGCTGCTTATCATCTTTGTATTTGTAAGGACGGTATTGCAGTTTATCTGCAAGATGATGTACGAAACGGTATCTCAGGGCGTATTGCAGGACGTGCGCAACAAGCTGTTTGAAAAGCTGCAAAATCAGGATATGCACTATTTCGATACGCATACCAAGGGCGACCTTGTCACCCGTCTGACCGGCGACCTTGAGCTTATCCGTCACTCTCTTGCGTGGATAGTTATGACGGTGGTGGAGAGCGGCTCGCTGTTCATATTCACTATAGTATACTTCTTTTCCATAGACTGGCTGTTTACAGTTTGTCTGTTGGCAGTAACTCCGCTGCTGTTCATCGTTACAAGGATGTTTTCCAAACGGTCCGGCCCGCGTTATGTACAGCTGCGTGAAAAGCTGTCCCGCCTTAATTCCCGCGCGCAGGAGAACATAGCGGCAAACCGCGTGGTAAAGGCTTTTGCCAGAGAGGAATACGAGAAAGAGGAGTTCGACAAATACAACCGCGAATATTGCGAATACAACCAGGAGGCGGCTATGGTATGGCTGAGATTCCAGCCGTATGTTGAAATTCTGGCGCAGAGCCTGTGGGTAATACAGATGCTGGTAGGCGGTATATTCGTAATAAACGGCCGTATCACGCTGGCGGAGTACACGGTATTTTCCGGCCTGCTGTGGACTATTTCAAATACGATAAGAAATTTAGGCATGCTGATAAACGATATGCAAAGATTTTTTGCCAGCGTATCCAAGATAATAGAGGTGTTCTATGCGCGTCCCAGCATAGTAAACGAGCATAACAGCGCCGAAAGGCCGCGGCTGTCCGGCGATATACGCTTTGAGCATGTGTCCATGAGCTTTGACGGCAAGCAGGTGCTTAAAGACATCGATCTTGATATAAAGAACGGCGAAACGGTAGTTATAATGGGCGCTACCGGCTCCGGTAAGACTACGATGATGAACCTCATCGCGCGGTTTTACGATCCGACCGAGGGCAAAGTATACGTCGGCGGAAAGGACGTCAGAGAATATGAGCCGGACGTGCTGCGCAGTAATATCGGAATGACTACTCAGGAGGTTTTACTGTTCTCCGATACCATCGACGGAAACGTAGCTTACGGGCGTTCCGATATGCCGTTCGAGGAAGTAAAGCAGTACGCGCACCTCGCCTCGGCGCATTTTGTGGAAACCATGCCGGATCAGTATGAAACCATCATAGGAGAGCGCGGCGTCGGTCTTTCCGGCGGACAAAAACAGCGTATCGCGCTTGCCAGAGCGATGGCGATACGGCCGCCGATACTGATACTTGACGATACCACCTCGGCGGTGGATATGGAGACCGAGATCGAGATACAGGACAATCTCACAAAGCTTGACTTTGAATGTACCAAGCTGATAATAGCTCAGCGTACCTCCTCCGCGCGCTATGCCGACAGGATACTCATAGTGGACGACGGCAGGATAATCGAAAACGGCACGCATGAAGAGCTGATGAAGCAAAAGGGATACTACTATGAGATATTCACCCTTCAGAACGGAGAAAACAGCGAAGCGGTCGGGTGATAGATAATTTCTTGCGGAGTTTGATACAATGCCGAGGAAAAACTCCAAAGTGCGCTTTTACGGTGTAATTTCCGCTTGCGGTGTAAAAGAAAGCGATAGATTGATTCGCGTGCTTGTGTTATGCTTGAATTATAGCA
>CANQKE010000045.1 GCA_947624435.1 uncultured Ruminiclostridium sp. | reverse complement strand
CCGCACTGGGATCTTGAAACCGCGATAACAAAGACGGTCGAGTGGACGAAAGCATGGCTGTCCGGCGAGGACGTCAATATCTGCATGGAAAGGCAGATAGAGGAATTTTGGGAGGACTGAGCAGATGAAAAGAGCGATCGTTACCGGTGCGAACGGGTTTGTTGGAAGAAACACCGTTAAAGAACTGATAAACAACGGAATAGAAGTGCTTGCTGTCGACCTTCCAGGCTGCAATGACAACCTGCCGGATTCCGACAGGATAACATTTCTCGGAACGGATGTTTTTGCACTTGCCGAAAATATTGACAAAATACAAAAGGATCACTACGATACTTTTTATCATTTTGCGTGGGTAGGTTCGGCAGGCGAAAAAAGAACTGACTGCGACTTGCAGATGAAAAATGCTCTGTGTACCGTTGAATGTATAAAAATAGCAAAGACTTTGGGCTGCAATAAATTTATCTGCGCGGGCAGCATTATGGAAAAAGAGGTCATGGCGGCGGTGAACGCACAGGGCAGCAAGCCGGGCATGGGTTACATATACGGCATGGGAAAGCTGACAGCGCATTGTATGAGCAAAGCGACGGCGGCAGCGCTGGGAATAGACCTTGTATGGGCGATAATAACAAACGCTTACGGTCCGGGCGAGCTTTCTCCGAGATTTGTAAATACGACGATAAGAAAGATAATCAATAACGAGCCGCTGCAATTCACGGCGGCGACGCAGAATTACGATTTTATCTATATAGATGATATCGCAAGAGCCTTTTATCTTTTGGGAGAAAAGGGAAAGCCTTTTTGCGAGTATGTGCTAGGCAGCGGGAACGCAAGACCTCTGCGCGAGTTTATCGCCGAGATGACCGAGGCGCTTTGCCCGAATGTAAAGCCGGTTTTCGGCGACGTTCCTTTTACCGGCGTCAATATGCCGATAGAGGTTTTCTCTACAAAGGCGATAGAGCAGGACTGCGGGTTCCGTACCGAAGTGTCGTTTGCGGAGGGGACTAAAAGGACGATGGAATGGTTGAAAGAGGTATAAGATGGGAATACAAAAATTTGAATTTACACCGTTGGAACTTAAAGGCGCATATCTGATAAAACCGTTTTATGCGACGGATAGCAGAGGCGGACTTATCAAGGATTACAACATAGATACCTTTAAGGCAAACGGAATAGAGCATGAACTTAAAGAAGTATTCTACACTGTTTCCAAAAAAGGAGTTATCCGCGCGATACATTTTCAGCTTGTAAAGCAGCAGGCAAAGCTTGTCCGCTGCGTAAAAGGGCATGTGTATGACGTAATAGTTGACTTGCGCCCGGATTCGCCTACATACGGAAAATATCTGGGCTTTGATCTGACGGAAGAAAACACGTTATCGCTTTATGTGCCTGAATATTTCGGACATGGCTATCTTGTGCTGGAGGATTCGATAGTAAGCTACAAATGCGCCGAAGTATTTTACGGCGAGGGCGACAGCGGGATAATGTACAACGACCCGGACATCAACGTGAATTGGGATCTTGATAAGATAGGCGGCAAAGAAAAGCTGATAATTTCCGAAAAAGACTTAGGCCTTATGAGCTTTAAGGAATATGACGGGATGATGAGGGAGGAAGAAAAAT
The DNA here is from genome assembly GCA_947624435.1 of uncultured Ruminiclostridium sp. Classification (GTDB taxonomy): domain Bacteria; phylum Bacillota; class Clostridia; order Oscillospirales; family Ruminococcaceae; genus Ruminiclostridium_E. The sequence continues at coordinate 21,551 of CANQKE010000045.1, read as the reverse complement.
GAAAATAACTCAGCAAACTGTTGACTTGATGCAAAGTCATAGGATTTTTTCTACATATAATGGAACGCCAAGGTTTAAGCCGGGAGAGGATGTAGTATTTGTTCCCGGGGTTGAAATAGAACCATATACCTGCTATTTTTCTGGATATACTCTTTTTCAAATGGGTTCATTTTCATATTCGTTTTCTCCTCTGCCCGCTGATACTGTTGTAAAAAGGTATACAAGTATAGCCGGGGGTACTCACTTGTTTGGTACAAGACATCCGTATGAGCGCTTTACCAATTCTTCGGTAACCTATGATGCCGGATTTTGCTTATTAAAGGAGTGCCTTAACGATAACAGAATAATCGGTCGGGGGGGGGTAGAGTATATGCATACTCCTATAGCGCCTTATCCTCCGACACATATAGAGAATGATGTATGGATAGGGGGAAATGTATCTATAAAGCCCGGAATAACGATAAATAACGGCGCTATTATCGGAACAGAAGCGGTTGTAACAAAAGACGTTCCCCCGTATGCGATAGTGGGAGGAAATCCTGCAAGAATATTAAAAATGAGATTTGACGACAAGATAATCGAGGAAATGTTGAAATTGCAATGGTGGGATTATTGTTTTGCGGACTTCGGAATAAAATCCGATATAAATGTAGAGGAATTTATATATAAGATCAATAACGATATCGCATCAGGCAAGCTGAAAAAATATCAACCAGAACCCGTAAAAGGAAAAGATATTTTAACTACCGGTGCGTAAAATTCAAGGAGATAGTATGACGACCATAATTTTAGGCTCCGGCATCGCGGGACTCGGCGCATGGCATGCGGATAACACGGCTCAGATATATGAAGCCTCCGACAGAGCGGGCGGCTTGTGCAGAGGTTTTGAGATAAACGGCTTTTACTTCGATCAGGCGGTACATCTGTCGTTTGCAAAAGATAAAATAGTCCGTGACGTTTTCGATAAGACCGAGCAGTATTATCACCACCCGTTTCCGTATAGCTGGTATAAGGAGACTTGGCTGCGCCACCCCGCACAGAACAACCTGTTCCATTTTCCGCCGCAGTTTAAGATAGACGCAGTGAAAGGCTTTATTGAGCGTAAGGGCAGGGAAAACGTCACTGATTTCAAGCAGTGGCTGATAGGCGGCTACGGCGAGTTTCTGTACGAAAATCTTTTTAAGCTGTATAACGAAAAATACTGGCAGACCAACCTTGAAAAGATGGACATAGACTGGATAGGAAATCGCATATACCAGCCGGATATAGACGAGGTGCTTTACGGCTCATACACCGACGAAACGCCGAACGTTTACTACGCTTCCGAAATGCGCTACCCGAAAAACGGCGGCTATTACTCATTTATAAAGGAGATAGCAGATGAGGCGGAGAAGCAGGGCAAGCTGCATCTTAATAAAAAGGCGGTAAGGATAGACCCAGCCGCAAAAACCGTTTACTTTGCGGACGGGACAAGCGCTGTATACGACCGGCTTATTTCCTCGGTCCCGCTTCCTGAAATGGTAAAGCTCATCGACAACGCGCCGACCGAGATAAAGGAAAAAGCGGCGGATTTTGAACATACCGGCGTTGCTTTGGTGTCTGTCGGCATGAAAAAGACCGAGTTTGAGAAATTCTGGTTTTACATATATGATACCGACATAATGGCAGCGCGGGCGTATATGCCGTCGGTAAAATCTCCGGCGAACGCTCCGGACGGCTGTAGTTCGATACAGTTTGAGATATATTTCAGCTCAAAGGCGCAGCCTCCGAAAGAGGACGAAGCGGTGGAGAACACGCTTTACGCACTCGAAAAGTTAGGAATAGCAAAGCGCGCCGATGTGATTTTCACCGATTACAGGATAATGCCGTACGGCAACGTTACGCTGCTCAAAACCACCGAGCGGGACGCACCTGCCGTCACCGACTGGGCAAAATCGCAGGGAATAACTCCCATCGGCAGATTCGGCGAGTGGAAGTACCTCTGGAGCGATCAGTCTTTCTTGTCGGGGTATGAGGCGGCTAAAACAAATTAAGATCTTTACAAACACTTACTCCCCACCTTTTAACAAGGCGGGGCGTAAACATACACCGTTTTTACAACGTATCGCAATACTCTCTTATCTCTCTTCTTATCATCGTAAGATAAATGAAGACGACGGAAAGTACAGTGAGCAGGATATTCACAACAAGGAAAACCGTGAAGATCGGCTGGGTGTAGCTTTCCGGATATGTCAGCGTTATCACGGAAAAGATAAGATTTACAAAGCAGAATGCGATCGAGCCGGTGGCGAGCAGCGGGCGTATGCCTTTTTTGGCGGCGCAGACAACGATGGAAGATATCGCCAGCGCCAGCTTTAACACGAAGATAATCAAAAGCACCGCGATTATTACGAACAGCTCGCCCGGTTCGGCGTTTTCGACCGTTGCCGGAGTGTATGCCGCTGTGCCCGCGCCGAAATTCGGCTTTGACAAAAACGTGAACACCAGCGGGTGAATAGCGCACAGCAGGTAGAATACAGCCGATAAGACGGTGTCGAAGCTAAGCGCTGCCGAACATAATACCGACTCTATCCGTCCGGCTCTTATACGGCGGGATTTTTCGGCGTTGTATCTTTCGATACTTTCGTCTTTGCTTATGCCACATTCATCGGATATATTCGATATCTCTGCTTTCGCCATGTCAAAACATCACCTTTCGCGATCGGTATGCAAAAATTTATTCTCCCTTTTCCTCTTTGAGAAGATCCCTTATCTCGGTGAGCAGGACTATCTGAGGATCCGGCTCCGGCTCGGGCTCCGGCTCTTCCTCTTTCTTGCGTCTGAACTTGCCGATAACTTTAATAAGTATAAATACCGACAGGGCAACGAGTATAAAGTTGATTATAGTGGAGATAAACGTGCCGTAGCCTATCGCTACCTCCGTGGTGGGGTCGATAAGTCCGTCCGCGCCTACTACCGCTTCCTTAAGCACGATCTTCAGGTTTGAAAAGTCGATGCCTCCGGTTATCATGCCGACAGCCGGCATGATGATGTTGTTTACCAGCGAGGTAACTATAGCGGTAAACGCCGAGCCTATGATAAGACCTACCGCAAGGTCTACCACATTGCCTCTGGAGATGAACTCCTTAAACTCGGTGATGAATTTCACTTTGCCGACTTTTTTGATACCGTCGCTGATAATGTTCTTCTTTTCGCTCATTATTTGAACTTCCTTTCTTAAATTTGTGAGCATGATCGCTCATTTGCTGTATTTATTGACCGGAGATTAACTCAAAGTCAATTTTGCCTGTATTGATATTTGCCGAAACGCAGCGAACTCTCAGCCTGTCGCCTATAGTGTATGAGGTCTGTCCGGTTTCCTGCACCAGCGATATCCCGTCTTTTACGGAATATATACCCTCCGGCAGGCTTTCTATATCCACTCTGCCCTCGACGGTATTCTCCAGTCGAACGAAAAATCCGCTGCTCACAACGCCGGATATCATGCCGTCATATTCCTCTCCGACGCGGCTTTTCATGTATTCCGCCATATAGTAATCTTCACAGCTGCGCTCTGCCGCAACAGCCGAAAGCTCGGTCTGAGTAGCTCTTTGTGCCGCTCTGACGGCGAATTGTGCGAATTTTTTATTGAGCTTTTCGTTTGAAACTTTACTTACATAATCGGATAATATTCTGTGTACCGCAAGGTCGGAATATCTGCGTATCGGGGAGGTGAAGTGCGCATACTCCGACATCACAAGTCCAAAATGCCCTATAGGTTCTTCGCTGTATTTTGCCTTAGACATCGACCTTAATACCAGATCGTTTATAATTATATACCTAGGGTCTGTTTTTGTCTTTTCGAGCAGCTTGGCAAAAGCCTCCGCCCCCGCGCTTTTATTCAGTCCCAACGGATTTATACCCAGCGCAGCCAGCGTGTTGCGCAAAGCCAGCAGCTTTTCCTCGGACGGCTTTTCATGTACCCGATACACGAATGGGAATCCGCATTTCATCGCAGTCTTAGCCGCCGCGTTGTTCGCCGCAAGCATAAATTCTTCTATAATGCCTTCACTGACGCCCTGCACGCGCTCTTTAACGTCTGTGCAAACGCCGTTTTCATCACAGATCAGCTTGCTTTCGGTAGAAACTAACTCCGGCGCGCCGCGTTTTATACGGTTTTCCTTGAGTATCTGTGCAAGCTCCAGCATTACCGGAAAGCAGTCCGATACCTCACTGTATTTCGCTTTTATATCGCTGCTTGCCGTACCGTCAAGGATAGAGTTTATCTCGCTGTAAACGCCTTTTACCCGCGAACGTATCACCGATTTTTTGAATTTGTATTTTTTAAGACTGCCGTCGTTTGCTAATTCCATCAGGCAGGAGAACGCAAGCCTGTCCTCGTTTGGGTTCAGCGAGCATACGCCGTTGCTTAGCTGTACGGGCAGCATAGGCACGACCCTGTCCGCGATATATACGCTGGTCCCGCGCAAAAACGCATCGTTATCCAGCGGAGTGTTTTCCCTTACATAATGACTGACGTCGGCGATATGAACACCGAGCAGATAGCCGCTTTCCGTTTTTTCTATGCTTATCGCGTCGTCTATATCCTTTGTATCGGCGCCGTCTATCGTGAATATCGGCATATCCCTGAGATCCAGCCGCTTTTCAAATTCCTTTTGGTCGACGCCCTTTTGACCTATCTCCTCCGCCTCGGCGGACGCTTCCGCGGAAAATGCGACGGGTATGCGGTTTTGCATAAGATAAGCGTCGGTGCAGGCGGACGCGGTCTCACAGCTGCCGAACGAACTTTCGATATCCGCGATATGCTCGGAATGATGTGTTCCGCGCTTTTTTATCGAGAACAGCACCTTGTCGCCGGGGATTATATCACACAGCGATTTCCTTATCTTAAGCGGGGGACAGCCGAGCTTGTCCGGCAGTACCCTCAGATCGTTCTTTTCCTGTACGATAACGCCGCCGAACAGTTGATCGGAATATTCCAAAACGGCTATCACCGCCGCCGACGCGCTGCGGTCTTCGCTCTTTTTCTCCGTTTCACGGGCAAGCACGGTATCTCCGGGTATCGAACCTTTAAGAGCCGAGCCTTTTACAAAGTATTCTTCTTCGGTCAGCAGATTTGAGATAAATCCGAAGTTTTTTGACAGCGATACTACCTTTGCGGTAAATATCTTGCCGTTCTTTTTGATAAACAGCATATCGTGTTTATCTTTGCAGATGACCTTTTCCGCAATAAGCTTTTTTGCGGCGCTTTTGAATTTATCGGAGTGCTTTTTGGCGAGCTTGGTCTCCTTAAACGCCTTTTTCAGCGTTATGCCTCCGCCGCTGTTATATATCACAGCGATAAGAATCGATTCGTAATCCAAAATATATCCCTTTTCTTTTGTTGTTCCTTTTCTTTCCATTAGTAAAAGTATAACATAATTTTCCGCTTATGTCAATCAGTCGGACTGCTTTATAAAGCTGCCTGTTATTAAATATTTGTATCCAATTTATGTAAATTTTACGTCAAATCTGTTGACATGACATGTTTAAGTATGGTAAAATAAAAAAGGTATATGAATGCACGAGCAGCAGGGAGGTGACGCTTTGCCGGATATATATAAAAACGGATATGAAAATTTCAAGATAATGACGGTGCTTTTTATCGCTCAGATACTGCTCGGCGTGCTTCCGGCGGTGCTGCTTGCGGTGTTTATTTGTGCCGATCTGTATACCACGCCGGTCATAGGGTATATTTTTATTGCGGTAATGATAGTCGGCGGCGTTGCGAATATAATCATATCCAAACGCTATAACGTCCTGCTGTCGGGTTTTCGCGGGGAAAAATCGCTTATGCGCGCGATAAAAAAGCTGGGCAGCGGCTATACCGCGTTTGTAAATCTTCCGATAAAATATAAGAAAAACCGCTCCGAGATAGATTATTTGCTGATATGCGGTGATTATATACTGATAATAGAGGTAAAGAACCACTCCGGCAAGATATACGGCAAGCATAAGGACGATCAGTGGCTGCAAAAAAAGATATACCGCGACGGAAAAACTACCGAGACCTATATCCAGAACCCGCTGAAACAACTCAGACGTCAGCGTGATATATTAAAATGTATTCTTGCGGCAAACGGGCATGACTGCTGGGTGGATACCATGCTGTATTTTTCCTCACCGCAGGTAAGACTTTATCTTGATCTGTTCGACAACGACAACGTTTGTTCAAGCGAAAAGGAGCTGATGGAGTTTCTCACCACTCACCACTCCCAAAAGCCGGTAAATCCGGAGGAGCTCGAACAGATAAAGCAGATATTAAAGGCTCAGATGAATTAAAAACGGCGTGCGAAGTTATTTTTGTACGTCGTTTTTGTGTATGTTGACAGTTTTTATAATAAAATTATTATGACAATTTCACAAAATTTTTAGTAAAGTAGAAAAAATTTGTGAAAATTATTGACAAACCGTAAATAAAGTTATATAATATAGACACTACAAGAAGTTTTCTTGTTTGGTTTTGTTTTTTAGTTGTCTCCTTTCTTTTGTTCTACACATTATTTATTCATTTGATTTTGACCGCGGCTATGCTGCGGTTGATTTTTTTATAAACATACGGCGTCTTTGAAAAAGCTCGTATTTTGGGGGAAACGGGAAGTTTTTTCGCTTATATAAAACCGAAAATAACACGGATATATTTTTTTCATAAAATTTTTATAAAAAGTATGGAATTTATCGGAGATTTATGTTATACTTAATAAAAACTGTTAATGCGCCGAATAAAAGAAAGGACTGTAGAAATGGGAGCATTGGTTAATCTCGCCGCCGAAAGCGGCAAAATAGAATTTCCGAACCTGTGGAACGGCTCGTTGGCGATAGACCGCGTGGCGTTCAGCATTTTCGGGATAGATGTATATTGGTACGGCATAATAATCGCCGTCGGTGTTATACTGGCGTATATTTACGCTATGAAGCGCAGCAAGCAGTTCGGACTTATATCCGATTATGTTTTTGACGTGGTATTTGTTGCGATAATCGCCGGTTTTATCGGTGCGAGAGCATATTACTGCATATTTATAGACACGGATATAAATTTCTTCGATTTGCGAAACGGCGGGCTTGCCATATACGGCGGCGTTATTTTAGCGGCGATAGCCGCGGCGATAATGTGCGTGGTGCGAAAGGTGAATCTTCCTGCGCTGTTCGATCTGGGCGGCTTGGGACTATTGATAGGGCAGAGCATAGGCCGTTGGGGCAATTTTGTAAATCAGGAGGCATACGGCGACCCTACCGCCGGTACGCTGCCGTGGGGCATGACCGGTACGGCGATAATCCAGGATCCGCAGGTAGTGGCAAAGCAGGCGGAGCTTGACCAGCAGGGGAACGGAATTTACGCGCTGGTACACCCGTGCTTTTTGTATGAGAGCCTTTGGTGCATTGTAGGATTTGTGTTTTTGCACTTTTATTCCAAAAAGTTAAAGACGTTCGACGGCGAAATATTCCTGCTGTATGTGCTTTGGTACGGAGCGGGCCGCGCGTGGATAGAGGGTCTGCGCACCGACAGCCTGTACATCGGCGATATAAGGGTATCTCAGCTTGTGGCGATAGTTTCAGCCGCGATAGCGCTTGTGCTTTTCGTGATATTCAAGATAACAAAGACCAAGAAAAAAGGTTATGTATTATATAAGGACAGCCAGCGCTGCGCCGACGCCTGGGCTCAATACAACACTAAGATGATGGTCCTTGAGGAAAAGGAAAAGGCGAAAAAGGCCATGAAAGAAGCGGAAAACGCCTCTCCGAGCATTCTTGCGGAGGATGCCGACGACGTTGAGCTTGAGGACAGCGAGTTAAAGCAAGCGGCGGAGAGCCAGTCCGAGCCTGTCGCTGACGAGAGCCCCTCGGAGGAGACCGAGGAATCCTCCGATTCGGAGGATCTTGACGAGCAGCAGCGGGATGATCCGCACGATATAGCCGCAGACTCTGACGAGGAGGAATAAAATGAACGTTATAGACGGAAAACAGGTATCCGCCGCCGTAAAGGAGCGTATAAGAGCCGAGATAGAGCACGACGGTCTGGAGATAGGGCTTGCGGTGATAATCGTCGGCAATGACCCGGCAAGCCGCGTATATGTCAATAATAAGAAAAAGGCCTGCGAGGTCTGCGGTATAAAATCATACGAATACGCACTGCCGGAGGATACCACTCATGAGCAACTGCTGGAGCTTATAGATACGCTGAACGCCTTCCCGAATGTGAACGGCATACTCTGTCAGCTTCCGTTACCGAAGCATCTCGACGAGAAAGCCGTGATAGAGGCTATCTCGCCGCTTAAAGACGTTGACGCATTCAACGCGGTGAACGTCGGCAGGATAATGATAGGGGATTATGCGTTCCTGCCTTGTACTCCTGCCGGAGTGATGGAGCTTATCCACAGCACCGGCACCGAGGTCAGCGGCAAGGAATGCGTCGTGATAGGCCGCTCAAACATAGTGGGAAAGCCGATGGCTATGCTGCTGCTGCATGAAAACGGCACCGTTACCGTCTGCCACTCCCGAACGAAAAATCTTGCCGAGGTATGCAGGCGCGCCGATATACTGGTAAGCGCGGTTGGAAAAGCCGGATTTGTCACGGCGGATATGGTAAAGGACGGAGCGGTAGTTATAGACGTCGGCATGAACAGGAACGCCGACGGCAAGCTGTGCGGCGACGTTGATTTCGACGAGGTCGCGCCTAAATGCTCTTATATAACTCCCGTGCCGGGCGGCGTAGGGCCTATGACCATCGCTATGCTTATGCAGAACACGCTTAAAGCAAAGCGTTTGCAGATGCAAAATGAGCAATAAGACAGTAAGGCGTCCGCCGGGACAGAAACGTTTTCTGATAAATTTTGCGATACTGCTCGGCGTCTGCGTTCTGCTGATATTCAGAATGCCGACCTGGGGAATAGCGCAGGTGATAGTTATTGTACTGGTTGCGGCACTGAGCGCGTTTCAGCTGCTGCTCTATATTAAATTAAGGTAGGTAATACATAATGAGCGAAGAAGTAAAAAACGGCACCCCTCAGGAACCCAAGGAAGGATTTTTCAAGCGTTTCACCGGACCGGAACACCCGACGCTGAGCATCGTTGTTTTCAATCTGATAGCAATGCTGCTTACGCTGCTGACGTTGTTTATAGGAAGCAACATCATAGTTCCTATACTTTACGCGGCGTGTATGCTGATACCGCTGGCTTACGTCCGTCCGCTCGGAGTTATCTCCATGGTGAAAGCTATAGCCTGCGCGATTATCGCCGGCATAATCGTCGCCGCAGCCGACGCGGGAGTTTTTGCGATGTATTCCGCGAATATACCGGTCGTATCCATAATCGTTGTGATAATCATCTGGGCGGCGGCTCATCTTATTTATTTTGCCGTGGGAGCGTTTGCCTATAAAATATCCTTCAGCAAGCTGAGCCTGCCTACAGTTATACTGTTTTTAGGCTCGATATTGACCGAGATAATTTATGAAGTAGGCTCCGCGCTGATATTCAGCGGTCAGCCGGTGCTTAACGACGGCTTGCTCGGCTATCTTTCCATGCTGGATAAAATGTCGGGCAGCAGCGCCTTTAACATCGCGTTTATCGCAATAAGACTGCTGCTGGTGAGCCTCAGCGTCTGCGTTGCGGCAAAGTACGCACAGAAGCTCAGAGAAAAAGAATAAAAAAATAACGGAAAAATTTTAAGTTCCCTATTGACAAAGCTGTAATAATGTGTTATTATTATAGTACCTCAATAGGGGCTTATTTTTTTGCGCCTATTTTTATAGGCAGGAAAAATGGCTTTGCTGCGGGCAACGGGCTTTCAGCAGTTGAGGGAGGCAAAATAATTAGGAGGTGCCGAAAAGTGAGAGTTAAGATTACGCTTGCGTGTACTGAGTGCAAACAACGCAACTACAACACCAAGAAGAACAAGAAGAACGATCCTGACAGAATTGAAATGACTAAGTATTGCAAATTCTGCAGAAAGCATACTCCGCACAGAGAAACCAAGTAAGGAGGATTTTGTATGGCTAAGGATAAAGCCTTGAGTAAAGAAGAACTCAAAGCCAAGAAGGCTAACGAGAGAAAAAGCCTAAAGGCAGCGGCTGCTAAAAAGCCGAAAAAGTCTATCGTAAAGTACTTCAAAGACACAAAATCCGAATTCAAAAAGGTTGTGTGGCCAAGCAAAAAGACCGTTTTCAACAACACGGTAGTGGTTCTTATCACGATAGTTGTATCCGGTATTTGCGTTTGGGGTCTTGATACTTTGTTTGTCACGCTGCTTCGTTTAGCGCTTGGCATGAGAGTTTAAGACCGAGTATTTTTAGGAGGGTAACATGTCCGAGGCAAAATGGTACATTCTTCACACCTATTCCGGCTATGAAAACAAGGTTGCCAACAACATAATGAAGTTAGTTGAAAACGGCAATCTCCAGCACCTTATCGAAGAGGTAATGGTCCCTACAGAGAAAAAGGTTGAGGAAAAAGACGGTAAAACTCATGAATACGAGAGCAAGCTCTTTCCGAGCTATGTGTATGTAAAAATGGTAATGACCGATGAATCATGGTATATCTGCCGTAATACAAGAGGTGTTACCGGTTTCGTGGGTCCCGGGTCCAAGCCTATACCCTTGACCGACGCCGAGGTAGCAAGCCTCGGTATGGAGAAAAAGACTGCGGAGATCTCGTTTGCAGTAGGCGACAGCGTGAAGATAGTTTCGGGCTCGCTGGAGGGATTTGAAGGAGTCGTCGAGTCTATCGACGAGCCGAACGGTATCGTTAATGTAACGGTGTCAATGTTCGGGCGTCCCACTCCCGCCGCTGTTGAGATAGCGTCAGTCCAAAAGGTTGAAATTTAAGTTCAGATTGTTTTTATTTGGAGGTAGAGTTAAAAATGGCTCAGAAGGTTACAGGATTTATTAAACTGCAAATCCCCGCCGGCAAAGCAACGCCGGCTCCGCCGGTAGGTCCCGCGCTTGGTCAGCACGGTGTAAATATTCCGGCATTTACAAAGGAATTTAACGAACGCACCAAGAATGACGCAGGTCTTATTATCCCTGTTGTGATCACGGTTTACGCTGACAGAAGCTTTACGTTTGTTACCAAGACTCCGCCTGCCGCAGTGCTTATCAAGAAGGCTTGCGGTATAGAAACGGCGTCCGGTACGCCCAACAAGACCAAGGTAGCGAAGATCACAAAGGCTCAGGTAGAGCAGATTGCACAGCAGAAAATGCCCGACCTCAACGCAGGTTCTATAGAGGCTGCTATGTCGATGATCGCAGGTACTGCACGCTCGATGGGAATAGAGGTAGTTGACTGATATTAAGTGGGAGGATATTTCCGTTTGACCACAAGGAGGATAATGATCAATGAAGCATGGTAAGAAATATGTCGACAGCGCAAAGCTTATCGACAACACAAAAGCATACGAGAGCACGGAGGCGTTTGACCTCGTTTGTCAGACCTCTAAGGCTAAGTTTGACGAAACCGTTGAGCTGCATGTAAGACTGGGCGTTGACTCCCGTCACGCAGATCAGCAGGTAAGAGGCGCGGTAGTTCTTCCTAACGGAACCGGTAAGAAGGTTCGTACTCTGGTATTCGCAAAGGGCGATAAGATACAGGCCGCTGTTGACGCAGGCTCCGATTACGTCGCAGACGACGATACCGTTAAGAAGATAACCGACGGCTGGATGGATTTTGACGTTGTTATCGCAACTCCCGACATGATGGGCGTTGTAGGACGTCTTGGTAAGGTGCTTGGTCCGAGAGGTCTTATGCCTAACCCCAAGGCCGGAACCGTTACCCCCGATGTAGCAAAGGCAGTTGCCGATGCTAAGGCAGGTAAGATCGAGTACCGTCTTGATAAGTCCAACATCATTCACTGCCCGATAGGCAAGGCTTCTTTCGGCAAGGAAAAGCTGGACGAAAACTTCAACGCGATAATGGACGCTATCGTTAAGGCTAAGCCCGCAGCTGCAAAGGGTACCTACCTCAAGAGCTGCACGGTTTCCTCAACTATGGGCCCCGGCGTTAAGGTAAGCACTGTTAAGTTCGGTGTATAAATTATAACAACAAATGAAACGGTCGCGTTTTTGCGGCCGTTTATTTTTTTGCCATATCCCTATTTTAATTACTTGGTGCTTTTTATCGGATAGTGCAGTTTCCCCCTTATAGGGGGATGTTTTTTATCAAAATTGCGTCCCCGCAGTGTCCGTTTTCATTCCCCCGCTTCGCTCGGGAACCCGCCCACCCACCCTTTTGTCATAAAAAATGATCCCCTCGATCAATGTCGAGGGGACGTAAAACCTATTATGTTTTCACTTTTCGGCTTTTATTTAAGAACTTAATTCTTCTCGGGAGCGTAGTAGTCGACCAGACCGAGCAGATCGTCATATCTCTGCTTGGAGTTAGCCACTGCCTTATCGAACAGCGCGTTAGCTCTGTCGGGATTAGCACGCATGAGCGAGTTGTAACGAACTTCTCTCATCATGAATTCCTTGTAATCGCCGGTAGGAGCCTTGCTGTCCAGCGTGAACGGATTTGTTCCTTCGGGAGCAGCGGGGTTGAATCTGAACAGATGCCAGTAGCCTGCCTGTACAGCCTCTTTCTCGACCTTCTGAGCGATGGTAAGACCGCCCTTGATACCGTGGTTGATGCAAGGAGCGTAAGCGATGACCAAAGACGGGCCGTCATAAGCCTCAGCCTCTGCGATAGCTTTCAGACACTGATTCATGTCTGCGCCCATAGCGATCTGTGCAACGTAAACATAACCGTACTTCATAGCTATGCCGGCAAGGTCTTTCTTCTTGACGTCCTTACCGCCTGCGGCAAACTGTGCGACTGCGCCGATGTTAGTAGCCTTAGAAGCCTGTCCGCCGGTGTTGGAGTAAACCTCGGTATCGAATACGAATACGTTGACGTTCTTGCCGGAAGCGAGAACATGGTCAACACCGCCGTATCCTATATCGTATGCCCAGCCGTCGCCGCCGAATATCCAGTTGGACTTCTTAGCAAGGTAATTCTTAGCTTTGAGTACCGCGAGCTTTTCGGGCTTGTCGCAATTGCAGCTTTCAAGAGCCGCGATAAGCTCCTTAGTAGCCTGAGCGTTAGCCTTGCCGTCGTTTGCGGTCTCAAAATATGCGTCTATCTTAGCCTTTACGTCGGGATTTTCAGCCTGCTCGTAAAGTGCCTTGAGCTGAGCCTGTGCTCTGTTTCTCAGAGTATCCTGTGCTATGAACATACCCAGACCGTACTCTGCGTTGTCCTCGAACAGCGAGTTGCCCCAAGCCGGACCCTTGCCTTCCTTATTAACGGTGTAGGGGGTCGAAGGAGCGGAGCCGCCCCAGATAGACGAGCAGCCGGTAGCGTTGGCGATGTACATTCTGTCGCCGAACAGCTGGGTTATCAGCTTAGCATAAGGAGTTTCGCCGCAGCCTGCGCATGCGCCGGAGAATTCCAGCAGCGGCTGCTTGAACTGCGAGCCCTTTACGCTGGTTTCCTTGAACTTCTCGTGTACTTCCGGTTTGTCCGAAACGGTCATAGCATAGTCAAATGCAGCCTGAGCGTCCATCTGAGTGTCAAGCGGCTTCATGACCAGAGCCTTTTCCTTAGCGGGGCAGACCTGAGCGCAAACGCCACAGCCGGTGCAGTCGAGCACTGAGGTGACCATAGCGAACTTCATGCCGGGAAGACCGGTAGCGTCCTTTGCCTGAGTGCTTGCGGGAGCCTTTGCAGCCTCTTCCTCATTGAGAACAACGGGGCGGATAACCGCGTGCGGGCAAACAAACGAGCACTGGTTGCACTGGATGCAGTTTTCGGGGATCCACTGGGGAACGTCAACCGCGATACCGCGCTTTTCGTATGCGGCAGAGCCCTGCGGGAAAGTACCGTCAGCCATGCCTACAAAGGTGGATACCGGCAGCTTGTCGCCGCGCTGAGCGTTTACGGGGATAAGAATGTTGTTGACAAAATCAACGAGGTCTTTTCTGTCGCCCGTTGCAACATTTACCGGAAGCTCGCCCTCAGCGTCAGCCCACGAAGCGGGAACGTCTACCTTGATGACTTCGCCCGCGCCTCTTTCGATAGCGGCGTAGTTCATGTTTACGATGTCCTCGCCCTTCTTGGAGAACGACTTGTAAGCCGCCTGCTTCATGTATTCGATAGCCTGATCAGCCGGAATAATGTTTGCGATAGAGAAGAACGCCGACTGGAGCACGGTGTTGGTCTTGTTGCCCAGTCCTATCTCCTTAGCTACCTTTATCGCGTTGATAATGTAGAAGTTGATGTTGTTCTTAGCTATGTAAGCCTTTACCGGAGCGGGAAGCTTTTCGTCCAGCTCGTCAACGCTCCACTGGCAGTTGAGCAGGAATGAGCCGCCGGGTATAACGTCCTCTACCATATCGTACTTGTCGATGTAGGAGGGGTTATGGCAGGCAACAAAGTTTGCCTTGTTTACAAAGTAAGTGGACTTGATAGGCGACTTGCCGAAACGCAGATGTGAAATAGTAACGCCGCCGGACTTCTTGGAGTCGTATGCGAAATATGCCTGAGCATACATATCGGTGTGGTCGCCGATTATCTTGATGGAGTTCTTGTTCGCGCCGACCGTACCGTCAGAGCCGAGACCCCAGAACTTGCAGCAGGTGGTGCCTTCCGGAGTGGTGTTGGGGTTCTCGCCGATGGGCAGCGAAAGACCGGTAACATCGTCCTCGATACCGATGGTGAATCTCATCTTCTCAGTGTTGTTGTATACCGCGATGATCTGCGCGGGGTTGCAGTCCTTAGAGCCAAGACCGTAACGTCCGGTGTAAACGGGAACGTCGGTGAACTTGCCTGCCTGCTTGAGAGCAGCTACAACGTCAAGATACAAAGGCTCGCCGAGCGCGCCGGGCTCCTTAGTCCTGTCAAGAACGGTTATCTTCTTAACGGTGGAGGGGATAGCGTCAACAAAAGCGTCTACCGAGAAAGGTCTGTAAAGTCTTACCTTGACAAGACCTACCTTCTTGCCCTGTGCAGCCAGGTAGTCGATAGTTTCCTCTATGGTGTCGCATACCGAACCCATAGCGATTATTACCTGCTCTGCGTCGGGTGCGCCGTAGTAGTTGAACAGCTTGTAATCGGTGCCTATCTCCGCGTTTACCTTGTCCATGTATTCCTGTACGATAGCGGGAGTAGCGTCATAGTACTTGTTGCTTGCCTCTCTTGCCTGGAAGAAGATGTCGGGGTTTTGAGCGGTGCCGTGAAGAACAGGATTCTCCGGGTTGAGCGCTCTGTTGCGGAAAGCGTCTACCGCGTCATGGTCGATCATCTTATCAAGAGTGTCATAATCCCATACTTCTATCTTCTGTATCTCGTGAGAGGTTCTGAAGCCGTCGAAGAAGTGCAGGAAAGGAACTCTTGCCTTGTAGGTCGAAAGATGAGCTACCGCGCCGAGGTCCATGACCTCCTGCGGGTTGGTGGAGCAGAGCATAGCGTAACCGGTCTGACGACATGCGTAAATATCGCTGTGGTCGCCGAAAATCGACAGCGCATGAGATGCTACCGCACGAGCGGAAACATGGATAACGCTGGGCAGCAGCTCGCCTGCGATTTTATACATATTAGGGATCATCAGCAGCAATCCCTGTGATGCGGTGTATGTAGTAGTGCATGCTCCGGCAGCAAGTGAGCCGTGTACCGCGCCTGCTGCGCCCGCCTCAGACTGCATTTCTACGACCTTGACTTCCTGTCCGTAGATATTTTTTCTTCCTGCCGTAGCCCAGGCGTCGGTAACCTCAGCCATTACGGAGGAAGGGGTTATGGGGTAAATAGCGGCAACGTCGGTAAACGCGTATGAAACGTGACCGGCGGCGTTATTACCATCCATAGTAAGTTTTTTTCTTCCCATTGGAAATAGGCCTCCTTTGATTTTTACATGGGCGGCTAAGCCCATGCTTAATTACTGTAATTATACCATAAATATGTATAGCTGTCAAGCATTCTTATCTCAAGTTTTACCTATCGATCAAGGCTTTTTTGCGCCCGCTTCAAAATCTTGACATATACGCCGGTTTATGATAAAATAACTATATGTGTATGCCTGTATGACGCAAACGAGTAAAAGATCGAAAGGGAGATAATCATGCTTGAATACGATGAACTGAAAATAGAATTTGATAACCTTGAGCCGGAGCTTAAAGAGCTTGCCTCCGCGCTCGACCTTGAGGGACTTAAAAAGGAGATAGCGCAGCTTGAGGAGGAAAGCGGCAAGCCGGATTTCTGGAACGATGTGGAAAACTCGCAGAAGGTTTCCCGCAGGATAGGCGACTGTAAAAATATCGTGCAAAGCTATAACAAGCTGAAGGAAAGCTATGACGATGTGCTTACCATGATAGAGCTCGCTCAGGAGGAGGACGACGAAAGCATGCTGCCGGAGATACAGGAGCTGGCGGCGGCGTTTCGCACCGAGCTTGAAACGCAAAAGCTCGCAACGCTGCTTTCCGGCGAGTATGACAGCAAAAACGCGATATTGACGTTCCATGCCGGAGCGGGCGGTACCGAGGCTCAGGACTGGGTGGAAATGCTGTACCGTATGTATAATCGCTGGGCGGAGCGCCACGGTATGAAGGTCACTGTTCTGGACTATCTCGACGGCGAAGAGGCGGGAATAAAGAGCGCCAGCATACTGATAGAGGGGCGCAACGCATACGGCTACCTCAAGAGCGAAAACGGCGTGCATCGTCTTGTGCGCGTATCTCCGTTTGACAGCTCCGGACGCCGTCACACCAGCTTTGCATCTGTGGAGGTAATGCCGGAGATCGACGAAACGGTGGACGTTGACATCAGCGAGGACGAGATAAAAATGGACGTTTACCGCGCCAGCGGAGCGGGCGGACAGAAAGTCAACAAGACTTCTTCCGCAGTCAGGATAACCCATATCCCGACCGGAATAGTTTGCGCCTGCCAGACCGAGCGTTCCCAGCACCAGAACAGGGAATATGCGATGCGTATGTTAAAATCAAAGCTGATAGAGATAAAGGAACGTGAGAACCTCGAAAAAATATCCGATATAAAGGGCGAACAGCTTCAGATAGCGTGGGGCGCTCAGATACGCTCTTATGTGTTTATGCCGTATACCATGGCAAAGGATCACCGCACTAATTATGAAATGGGCAACATCAACGCGGTAATGGACGGAGATATCGACGGATTTATAAACGCATATCTCAAAGCGCTCAGCCTCGGTCAGATATAATGCTGAAAAAGAATGATACGGTAGAGCTTGAGATAACCTCGCTCACCTCGGAGGGCAGCGGAGTGGGAAGATACGACGGCATGGCGGTGTTCGTGCCGTTTACCGCTGTAGGCGACAGGATACGCTGCCGGATATTAAAAGTAAAAAGCTCCTACGCATACGCAAAGACGGAAGAAATTCTTACTCCGTCGGAGGAAAGAGTGCCGCAGGACTGCCCCGTTTACGGTAAATGCGGCGGCTGCTCCCTGCGGCATATTTCTTATGATTCCCAGCTTAAGTATAAGGAAAAAGCGGTATATGACGCTTTTACCAGGATAGGAAAGCTGCACCCCGAATTTCTTCCGATAATAAAAAACAACAGCCCCGACCGCTACCGCAACAAGCTGCAAATGCCGGTAGGAGTGCAGGACGGCAGGACGGCGTTCGGCTTTTACGCGTTTCACAGCCACCGGATAATTCCTTGTGGGGACTGCCTTTTACAGCCGGAGGTGTTTTCGGTCATTCTGAAACGGCTGTCGGCTCTTTGTGATGAGTACGGTGTTTCCACATACGATGAAGCGACAGGCAAGGGCGCTTTGCGGCATGTTTATCTTAGGAAAGGCCATTACAGCGGCGAAATAAGCTTGTGCATGGTTTCGGCGCGCAGACACCGCTCATTTGCCGATATTGCCGCAAGTATCGCGGAGGAATTTACCGCCGTTACGTCGGTGGTGCTCAATCTTAATCCTGACGACACCAACGTTATCCTCGGCGAAAGGGAAGAGGTGCTGTACGGACAGCCCTGTATCACCGATACCATGTGCGGAAAAACGGTTTATATCGCGCCCAAGGCGTTTTATCAGGTGAATACGCCGGTCGCGGAGGAGATATACCGTCAGGCCGCCGAATTTGCCGAGCCGGACGGCAAGACCGTGCTGGATCTTTACTGCGGCGCAGGTACGATAGGCCTGTCCATGGCTGACAGGGCAAAAAAGCTGATAGGCGTCGAGATAGTGCCGGACGCCGTGGAAAACGCCCGCAGAAATGCCGCCGCCAATAATATTTTTAACGCGGAATTTATCTGCGCCGACGCTGCAAAGGCGGCAAAAGAACTCAACGCCCGCAAATTGCGCCCCGACGTGATAATCATCGATCCGCCGCGCAAGGGCTGCGGACAAGCTGCCGCCGAGGAAATAGCATTGTTCGGCGCTGAGCGCATAGTTATGATCTCCTGCAATCCCGCCACCGCCGCCCGCGACTGCGCCTGCTTCGAGCAGCTCGGCTACCGCACCGAAAAGGTCCGCGCCGCAGATATGTTCAGCAATACGGGGCACGTTGAGTGTGTGGTGTTGATGTCAAGGACATCTTGTATATAGTTATTACGTGCTGCACAATATATTGTATTTTTAGACAAACAGTAGATTAAAACAGCCTATCTGTCATTCGGCTTATCGAGTGATATATTTAGGCTAAATTAAAACCTTAGAAAGGAGTGCCTGAAGTGGAATCAAAGATATTCTATATACCAGCTAAGCCGGATAAGATCGTAAAGAATGTAGGTATATATTGCCGCGTCAGTACGTCTGAAAAGGACCAGTTGAATAGCCTTTCCGCCCAAATTTCCGCTTTAACAAAAGCGGTATCGCATGTTGAACAATGGAAACTTTGTGATACGTTTATAGATATTGGGTCGGCAAAATCAGGCTCACCACGGGGTGAGTTTGAAAGGATGCTAAAGGAATGTGAACTTAATCATATATCTGTAATTCTGACAAAGAGTATTAGCCGTTTTGGCAGAGATACCGTGGACACGCTAAATGCGCTCCGCCGTTTAAAGGCAGCAGGTGTGCGAGTAATTTTTGAACAGGAAAACTTGGATACTGATGATATCGACAGCGAAATGATGATTTCAATTATAGAGTCCTTTGCTCAGGCAGAAAATGAGAGCAGAAGCGATAATATACGTATGGGATTAAGCTTTAGAGCTGCCAGTGGTACATCGGGTTTATATAAACGCAGATTATATGGGTATGACAAAAATAAAGATGGAGACCTTGTGATCAACAAAGAACAGGCACAAGTTGTCCGTGACATTTTTCGTTGGTACATTGAGGGCAAGAGCGTACTCGGAATAATCAAAGAATTAAAACAGAAAGGTATATCTTCCCCGACGGGAAAGCCTCAATGGAGCAAACGGGCAATTGAAAATATTTTGACAAATGAAAAATATGTTGGTACAGTAAGACTTACAGACTCATTTACCAAGGAATATGAATATTTGGTTAAGGACAACCATCCACCCATTATTACAGAGGATGTTTTCCAAAACGCACAGGAAGCTAAACAGCGTAGATCCAATATTGTAACGGATGAGAATGGTACTCATAGAAGCAACAAGAAATATAGTTCAAAGAAAAAATAAACTATAAAAAGGAAGTGAATAGATTGGATGGTTCATCGAAAGTGCCGGAAGGAACAGATAAAATAGCTATCCGTAAAATGATGAATAAGTGGCTTTCTGAGGCAAGAAGTGTGACAAAATACTCTTACAAAATTAGGATAACCCTTTTAATATAATAATTATCTCAACAGGAAAACAAGAAAGAAAGGAGATGACATTAAGTGAATCCTATCAAGCCTATAGTAGGTCTTGAGCCGACCGACCCATACGAAAAAGCAAAGCAAGACATATTTACCGCGATGAAATCTGTCAGCGTTCTCTCGTCAACACAACGTGAGAAACTTGCAAATGAATTATTTCAAGCTGTTGATGTGTCGGCTGCATTGCGCTTGATGCAGTATCTGCTTAGTGGAAGATAAACATATTTTGAAGATTGAACATTAAAGAAATGCAAAATAAGGAGGTATATAATTGGAAGCAGGTATTGAAACATATTTAAACAGAATAGCCTCAGAGCAAAAAATAAGTTTTTATGATTATATTTATGATTTGTATGACTTTATCTCAAATGATGATTTCAGAACGCTTTTATCATATTTTCATTCCATGTTAAATCATTGGTTTGACGTTATGAACAATGATATAAAAATAAAATATGATGATGATAATAATGTTCAATATGCAGGAGGCTATTTTCATGCACAAGACAGCAGAGATTTACTTGGAATAATTAATGAGATTGATCAGCTGATAAGCAACCTGAAATCTACTGAATATGCATTTAGATTATGTAACAGTAATTATGCTGATGCAATCAGGCAATGTAGACGGTTTGTTGTTAAAAGCGGTGGAAGTAACATTCCAGAGGGTTTTCCTAAGATTGAAATCGAAGAATTAAAACCTATTTTTGAATTAGCAACAGGTATTGCTTTATCACAGGATAAACAAACAATTTATGCCGGTATGAAACTTATTGGTGAAGGTTCGTATGCAAATGTTTATAGATATGAGGATCCGAATTATAAAATTCCTATTGTTCTTAAACGTGCAAAGCATGACTTAGATGATAAAGAGTTAGAAAGGTTCAAACAAGAGTTTAATGTCTTAAAGTTGTTGCATTCGCCATACATAGTTGAAGTATACTCTTATAACGAAACTAAAAAAGAGTATACAATGGAAAGTATGGACGAAAACATATATAAATTTATTCTTAATAATAATACAAAGCTTACGCTCGAAACTCGGAAAAGGTATATTCGCCAAATTTGTCGCGGCTTGGAATATATTCATAATAAAGAGTTACTGCATAGGGACATTAGCTTAACGAACATTTTTATTAAACATTATGATGATGGAGTTGATGTGATAAAAATCGGAGATTTTGGTTTGGTAAAAATGCCGGAAAGTACTTTAACAAGTTTACAGTCGGAATTAAAAGGCTCACTAAATGATCCCGACCTGATTAATGTTGGATTTGCAAACTATGAAATGTGTCATGAAACCTATGCTTTAACACGGCTATGTTACTTTATATTAACGGGAAGGACAAATATCGACAAACAAAAAGACGGAGAGATCAAACAATTTTGGATCAAAGGAACAAATCCCAACAGAGAATATAGATTTAAATCTGTTAAAGACTTGTTATCTGCAATTCAAAATATTACAGAAGAAAACCAATAATTAATGTAAAACAAACCGTTTTTTCCGTTGAAATATGTTGCTAAGAACATTTTTTCGTTTAGGGGTTTGTATAATCAATTTGATTATGTATACACGCCCAATACCCACGATGATATTCACAATTTTTTAGCCCAAGAATGGGCAGCTTGATTGAAATAGCCTACTTATGCAAGTTTCTTAAATTGATGTCTTTTTTCTGAAAATACGAAAGAATGCAGTAATTATGCATTTTCGGACTTGTTTCCTAAATAGCCG
>CANQKE010000044.1 GCA_947624435.1 uncultured Ruminiclostridium sp. | reverse complement strand
CTGTCGTGGGCGAAGGATATTTGAAAGGCGCTGTCCCTAGTACGAGAGGACCGGGATGGACGCACCTCTGGTGCACCAGTTGTCACGCCAGTGGCACAGCTGGGCAGCTAAGTGCGGATCGGATAAACGCTGAAAGCATCTAAGCGTGAAGCCGTCCTTGAGATAAGATATCCCACTCATTAGAGATAAGACCCCTTGTAGACTACGAGGTTGATAGGTTCAAGGTGTAAGTTGTGTGAGCAATTTAGCCAGCGAATACTAATCGGTCGAAGGCTTAAACCTAAAGAGAATTTGTTTCTTTTCGCTTCGTTATTCAATTTTGAGGGATCTTCCCTTAGTCGGTGTTTATTGTGATGAGGTCCCACCTGTTCCCATTCCGAACACAGAAGTTAAGCTCATTCACGTCGAAAATACTTGGCGGGTCACCGCCCGGAAAGATAGATCGATGCCGACATAAAAGAAGAAAGCACTGAATATTATATTAGTGCTTTCTTCAATATTCCTCCTTAGCTCAGTCGGTAGAGCGCGTGACTGTTAATCACGATGCCGTTGGTTCAAGTCCAACAGGGGGAGCCAAAAAAATCTGAGTTGCATTTCAGCAGCTCAGATTTTTTGTTTAGAAAAACAATTTTTCTGTAAAAACGGAGGAAATATGTCAAAGGTGTTTTGCTTGTGCGGCAGGATATGCTGCGGAAAATCCACTTATGCGCGCCGGCTGCGTGATGAAAACAGCGCGGTGATACTTTCGGTGGATGAGATAACGCTGGCGCTTTTCGGTCAGCATGCCGGCAGTAAACATGATATGTATGTCGAAAGGGCAGAGCGGTATTTATACGACAAGTCGTTAGAGCTGATAAGCACAGGCATCAATGTCGTGCTGGACTGGGGATTCTGGCAGAGAAACGAACGCGATTACGCGCGAAAATTTTATGCCGATCACGGGATAGATATGGAATTTTACTATATAAATATCGAAGACGAGCTTTGGCGCAGCAGAATAGAAAAGCGCAACGCCGACGTTCTGGCGGGGAAGACGTCGGCATATTACATAGATGAAAATCTTGCCAAAAAATTCGCCTCTTTATTTCAGCCGCCCGAGGCCGACGAAAGTAATATCCGCATAATATCATGAAAATTGCCGTGGTGAAGCTTATGAACAAAATACTCAAATGGTGCAAAGGGCAGCCGGTGCTTATAATATCGCTGTTAGCGGCGATAGTATCGGTGTTTTTGGTCCCTCCCGACGAGAAATATCTGGAATACTGCAATCGCTCGGTGCTTATATTGCTGTTTTGCCTTATGGTGACCGTAGCGGGCTTTCGCAATATAGGCGTTTTTGAAGTGATAACCGGATTACTGCTAAAAAAGGCGGGCAGCGTCCGGCGGCTGGGCATATTGCTCGTTACAATATGCTTTTTCGTTTCTATGCTGGTAACTAACGACGTCGCGCTGCTGACCTTCGTCCCGCTGACGCTGATGTTGTTCAGACGGATAGATGACCCTAAAAGCCTTATTTTTGTTATCGTGCTTGAAACTGTGGCGGCCAATTTAGGCAGCATGCTGACCCCTATCGGCAATCCGCAGAACCTGTACATATACGAGAAATACAGCCTTGACCCGCTGCATTTTATATCGCTGATGCTGCCGCTCGGAATACTGAGCTACATTATTATATTTGCGCTTTCTTTTTTCCTGCCGCGAAAAGAATGTTCCGCCTCAGTAGGAGAAGCCCGGCATATCCCCGCGCTAAAGACAGCGGCGTATATTATAACGTTCATCGTCTGCCTTTGCTCGGTGCTGAAGATCATACCTGACTGGCTTTGTCTTTTGATATGTATAGCCATAATTGCCGTATCCGACTATAAGCTGTTCGCCAAAGCGGATTACGCGTTACTTGCCACTTTTGTTTGCTTTTTTGTATTTGTCGGCAATATCTCCCGCGTCGAGCTTGTACGCGATTTCTTTGCCGCATTCATGCAGGGAAGAGAGCTTGTCACCTCGGCGCTGCTGTCACAGTGCATAAGCAACGTACCGGCGGCGGTAATGCTGTCCGGCTTTACCAATAATGCCGACGCGCTGCTGCTTGGGGTGAATATAGGCGGCTTGGGTACTCCTATCGCCTCGCTTGCAAGCCTTATATCTTATCAGTTTTACTCCAGATCGAAGGGCGTTCGTTCAAAAAAATATCTCCTCGTGTTTTCAGCCGTAAATTTCGGTATGCTTATCTTATTGCTGCTTTTTGCCGGCTTTGTACAGCCGATTTTTTACCGGATATAAAATTTTTCAAAAAATTTTCAAAAATCGTTTCATGATTTCACGTTCTCAAACGCTTATATATATGGAGAGGGAAAATAGAAACATTATTTTACCTATCTGTTTCCTATGCCCAAACATCGGAGAATATATATGCTGACGTTTTGGCTTTATTCCGAATTTTTTCGGATAACAGATGATCATAAGAGGGCATGGAAATTTAATTTCCCGTTTTGTGTACGGGTTCCCCTGCCGGTACACAATAGTCCGGCATTTATCCGGACTTTCCTTAATTCCCTCGCTATAGGACGGTGGTTAAGCTGCCGTCCTATTTTTTTAGCCAGTTTGCGTTGCAAAGGGCAAAAACAGCCCGAAAGGATCGGCGTGAGGCGGATCGTAGGTTACCGCATGCCTATACGCTTGCCTTTGCTTGACAAAGCAGCGGGTAATTGATATAATATTATTATAATAGCGGGAATTGTTTGTTTATAATAAATTGAGTACGGGGAGCAGAATAATGAAAATATCCGGTAAAACGCTGGTCGGGCAGATAGGCTTTATAATAGGTCTTATAGTATTTATAGTCGCTGCGTTATTGATATTCATGCGGATAAACAGCGACAGAGTCCTTGCGCAGAACGCAAGCTATGTAAGCGACGCCGCCGAGCTGTCGGCGAACAGAGTCAGCAATACATTTCAGGCGGCGCAGGGCAATATAATAAATCTTGCCAATCTCTACGGCTCAATGTTCGATAATTATGAGCTGGACGGAGATATGCTGGAAGAGCTCAGCACCAATTCAACATTTGATTATATACGTTTCATAGATGATAAAGGTAATATTACCGCAAGCGACGGAACGTTGGTAAACATTTCTGAGCGCGACTATTTTGTTGACGGTATGAACGGGAACAGCGGACTAAGCTATGTCAGCGATTCCTACAACAAGGGAAACAGCTATTTCGTCTTTTATGCTCCGGTCCGTTCCGACGGTAAAATATCCGGTCTGATGGTCGGCTTATATACTATGGAAAATATGGAAAGACGATTGTCTACCTCGTTCTTTGATACCGAGGCAACGACCTATCTTTGCGATATCGACGGAGACGTGCTGGCTTACAGCGGAAGCGCCGAATGGCTTGAAGACTCGAACCACAGCCGCAACATTTTTGATTATTATTCCAGCTCGGAAAGAGTATCAAATGAAATAGTCGACGATATAAGGCAGGCGTTCAAGGAAAACCGCTCTTATCCCTATACCTTCAACGGTACCAGCGGATTAAGCACGGCTTATGCCGCTAATGTTACCTATAATGAATGGATGCTTATCCAGCTGTTCCCGTCAAGCGTCACCGTAGTAATGACGGAGATCTCCCAGCGCGCGGGCATAATACTTGTGACCTGCGTTATCGTAATATTTGCGATATACATTGTGTTCCTGCTGCTGCAAAAATACCGTCAGACAAAGCGCCTTATGAGGGAAAAGAATCAGGCGGAGGATATCGTCAAGAGCGTGACCGAATTGTTTGTACGCTTTTTGGTGGTGGACTTGGAGAACGATAAATACGCCTATTTTGAAAAGAGCGACGGCATGCCTCAAAGCAGCGGCACTTACAGCGAGCTTATAGATTACATGTGTGATAAATTCGTCGATGAAGATCCTAACGAGAGAATGTGCGAGAATATCAGCATAGAAAACATACAAAAACACCTTACCGGCGATGTAGATTATCTTCAGTATGAATATCATATCATACGCGGACATGACAGGTGGGAAAGCGCGTCTATAATCCCGCTGAGAAGAAAGAACGGCGTAGTCGTTTCAATACTGTATGCTGTGCAGGACGTTTCGGAGCTTAAGGCAAAGGAAAGACAGTCGCGCGAGGCACTTAAGAGCGCGTTTGAATCGGCAGAAGCCGCAAACAGGGCAAAGAGCGAATTTTTGTCCAGAATGTCGCATGATATCCGTACCCCGATGAATGCGATAATGGGCATGACTACCGTCGCGGCAATGCACATAGACGACAAAGAACGGCTTATAGACTGCCTTAATAAGATAACTATTTCCAGCCGCCACCTGTTAGCGCTGATAAACGACGTGCTGGATATGTCCAAAATAGAAAGCGGCAATCTTACGCTTACTGAAGAGCCGTTCAGCTTGTCGGAAATGACAGACAGCCTTTTGACTATCATACATCCTCAGATAAAGGCTAAGAACCAGAGCCTTAATATGAGCATATCCAAAATAGAGCACGAGGACGTTATCGGCGATACGTTAAGACTTCGTCAGGTGTTTGTTAATCTCATGGGCAACGCGGTAAAATTCACTCCCGAGGGCGGCACTATCTCGCTTGAGATACGAGAGCTTGAGTCCAAGGCAAAGGGAATGGGATATTACGAGTTCGTATTTACCGATACGGGAATAGGAATAGAAGAATCCTTTATAGACAGCATATTTGAGCCGTTTGCAAGGTCGCACACCTCCGAATCCCAGAAGATAGAGGGAACCGGACTCGGTATGCCTATAGCGAGAAATATAGTCCGCCTGATGAACGGCGATATCACCGTAAAAAGCAAGGTAGGGCAGGGTTCCGAGTTTACTGTAAGGGTATATCTTAAGATACAGGATGTAGACATTACCGATACCCATGATCTTGAAGACCTTTTGGTGTTGGTCGCTGACGATGATAAGTATGCGGTAGAAAACACCTGTACGATACTTGACAGCATCGGCATGAAAGCCACCGGCGTTACCTGCGGTACCGACGCGGTAAAGGCGGCCGCGGAGTATCATCAGCGCAATAACGATTTCTTTGCGATAATCCTTGATTGGAAAATGCCGGATAAGAGCGGCGTTGAGGCCGCCAGAGAGATACGCACGATAGTCGGAGAGGATGTGCCTATCATCATACTTTCCGCTTACGATTGGTCGGAGATCGAGCAGGAGGCACGCAGCGCCGGAGTAAACGCATTTATTGCAAAGCCGCTGTTCCGTTCGCGCCTTATATATGTGCTCAAATCGCTTGTAGACGAGCCGCCAAAGGATAAAACCAGCGAGATAGACTTGTTCCGCGAAAATAATTACAACGGCAAGCGCGTACTGTTAGTAGAGGATAACGAGCTTAACCGTGAAATAGCGAAAGAACTTCTTGAGGCTATCGGCGTTGAAGTTGAAACGGCAGAGGACGGTCAAAAAGCTGTTGAAGCGGTGACAAGAAAGCCGGAACATTATTACGATCTTATCTTCATGGATATCCAGATGCCTAGAATGAACGGTTATCAGGCCGCCGAAGCGATACGCGGATACGATAGGCCGGACTTAAAGGAGATACCTATAGTCGCGATGAGCGCGGACGCGTTCTCGGACGATATCCAGCACGCTCATAATTCGGGTATGAACGACCACGTCGCAAAACCCGTAGAAATATCCAAACTATCCGAAGCCCTTAAAAAATGGCTCAAATAAATTACACATCATAAAATTAAAACCACGCATGAACGCGTGGTTTTAATTATTTAAGTTTGTATTTTCGGCAGGATAGTAAACCTGAGCCGTACTTCATATTGTTAGGCTGTTTCGCCGTCGGAGCTTTTCGCTACTACCGCGACGATACCGCCCGTATAATTCGGCTCAGAGAAGTATACTTTTTCGGCTCTTTCCTCGGTCACGGTAAAGCCGGAAGCTCCCATATCATACTTGCCGGACTCCACGTCCGAAAGAAAAGCAGCCGCCTCCACATCGTTGATATTCAGTCCGTAACCGTATGCCTTGCAGAAACGCGCGGCAATATCCACGTCATACCCTACCGCCTGATCGTCCTTTATGTAGGCAAACGGCGCATTTCCGAACTTTAGTGCAAGCTCTATCGTGCCGTTTGTTGCAGGCAGATTTTCAAAAGCTTCGACGGTCTTTCGGCTCTCGTCCGAGCCCAACCATATATCCTCCAGCGCTTTCAGCGTACCGTCGTCTTTCAGCTCGGCAAGGAATTTATTAAATTCATCGCACAGTTGTTTTCCCTTGTCCGTCTTTGGAAACACAAACGCGTAACTGTCGTCCGTCAGATATTCCGGCAGATAGGTGACGCCATCGACTTCAGAACACAATATGCGCGCCATCGGCTCGTCCATGAGAAAGCCGGTTATCTCTCCCTGCTTGACTGCCGCGGCCATGTCCGCATATTCGTTGTAATATTTTTTATTAGCATTCTGTATAAATTCATCGGTGTATTGGTCAAAGGTACTTCCGTTCAGAACGCCGACGGCCTGTCCGTCCAGCTGGCGGATATCGGTTATCGGCTCGCTTTTTGCACAGCCTCCGATAAGCAGGCATATCAGGATCATCGGAAGAAACCTACAAAGGCAGAATTTCTTATTCAATTGTATCACCCCTCTTTTTTGTTTTCCGGATATTTTATTGCTTTTCTTCATGACGCGCTCCTTTTCAACTTATTTTCCCAAAGCTTACGACAGAGTGCCGAGAATGCCCGTAAAAACCGACTTGGCTCGATTTTTAGACTAATCTTTAAGAGTGGAATCCATCCAGCCGCAGGACGGCATAAAGCTGCTGTCTGTATAGGCGTCCTCCGCCACATCCGAAAGATTTTTGACCGTAATATTATGTCCGGACATGACCTGCTCCTGCGTTATCACCACGGACGGTATTTCCATCCACATTCCGGGGTCGTCATAATAGCTTGAAGCCGCTTTGATATCATCATACTGTCCGGCCATTTCCAAAGCCAGCACCCGGCAGGCAAACTCGCCGTTGAGCGTCCAGTTGGTCGTAGCGCAGGCTTTCCAGTTTTCACCTTCCGCCATAAGCTGAATATCCTCGTCGCAGATATCTACCGATACCATAGGAATATCGCTGTCAAGTTCCCGCAGGGCTTTATATACTCCTCTTGCGTATGTGTCATAGCAGCACCATATTGCGTCTATTTCACCGTCATTGTATTTTCCGATAATGTTTTTCGCCGTTTCCTGCATGGAGGATACCGGGTCAAGGTGATCCTTTGGGGCTATCTGCTCAAGCGTTTTTATCTGTCCGTTTGTTTCATAAAGCTGATATCCGACCTGACGGCGGTCAAAAGCGATAATGTAGTTTTCTTCCTGTACCTGTAGGATATTGATAGGTTCGCTTTCCATCGCTTTGTCCGGATACATTGCTATGATCTCATCTACCAGAGCCGATGCAAGCTCGGAATCCTGCTGGAACAGCTGGACTACCCCGTCGATCGTTTTCGTTTCGCCGCTTTCGTTTCTGAAAGAGGTATCAAAGGTCGCTATTTTCAAATTCGGATATTCTTCCAGTACGTCAGTCAGAAAATCCCACGAATAATCTACTCCGCCGTGAGATACCAACAGTCCGTCATAGCCGTCTTTTGCACATTGCAAGATCCTGTTTTTCCATTCCTCGTCGCTGTCCTCGCAGAAAAAGGTGTCCGCCTGCATACCGAGGGCTTCCGCCGTCTTTGTAAACGACTCCGACCACAGTTCAAAAATGGGCGAGGAAGACATATACATGATATACGCTGTTTTTTTACCTTCCACAGGATTATTTTCCTTTTGGGAACAACCTGTCAGACAGGCTGTTATTATGGCGGCCGCCATAAATAACGTAATTATTTTTCGCATTTTTATTACCGTGCTTGCAAAGCAAAGCAAGCTATCTCCTTTCGAGTTTTTGTGCGGTTTTGCGAAGCAAAATTGCTGACCGTACTCAGCAAAGCGCAAAACTCACAGTCTGAAAAATTTATTTTTCAGACTTGATCTCCTTTATTATTTTTTTAGATATTCTACAAACTCATCTGTTGTTAAGGTGAATTCGATCTTAGTCAGTGACGGATCGCGCACCAGAAATTCCGTAAGACCATATTCCTGTGCTTTGCACCAATCGTAAGTATAACCCAGTCTTGTCCAAGGGTAATCGCTTTCAAAATAAGAGAACAGAATGTTGGCATCAAACCATTCTTTCCACTCTCCGGTAACAAGGCTGTAATCATTTACCATCTGCTTAGTCACATCGGTGACAAAAGCCGGACGCACAACGTCCTGCGGCAATACCCAAAAAGCGGTAAATCTGGTGTAGCCCTCGTCCTCATGCACTCCGAGAAGCTGCGAAAACCGAAGCGGCCAATCCGTTATATTTTCTCCGTTTTCCTTAAACCAACTCTTCATCTCGCCGAGTGAAGTCGCCCAAATATCTCCGTATTCCCCGATAGATGTTCCGACCTCGCACTCGTCCGGATAATTATGCCATGTTAAGAGCAGGACTCTTTCATTAGCGTCATCCCAGATCACCCGGTTATCCTCGGCTGTCAGGGTGACAAGCGGATAGATTTCCTCATCCTCGGCGAATACCGCGTCGTTCATAGCCGTTTGCCACAGGGAAATATCTGCGGTATCCGTTTTCTGATTACAGGAAGTCAAAAACATCATAAGCAGAAACACAGTCGCCGAAAGACTACATTGTTTTTTTATCATTATTCACCTCCTGTCTGAGC
The DNA here is from genome assembly GCA_947624435.1 of uncultured Ruminiclostridium sp. Classification (GTDB taxonomy): domain Bacteria; phylum Bacillota; class Clostridia; order Oscillospirales; family Ruminococcaceae; genus Ruminiclostridium_E. Next base: position 16,255 of record CANQKE010000044.1, on the reverse strand, counting down.
AGCATCTGATCGGTTTTATGCCTTAAAATAGCCGTAAACCATAAAATTCCTTTTTTATATTATAAGGTACAAATGAAAATAAGTCAACTGTTTTCCCTTGTGAAATTGTAAATTTTTGTTTAAGAACAGGGGCAGAAAAATAATAAACGGAATTAGATGTTTGAAATAAGAAAATTATGCTAAACGACTAAAAAGCTCCCCTTTAGTTAGACTTTATCATCTAACAAAAGGGGAGCTTATAAATTCTGTTCTTTTTATTAAACTTCTTTGTGAATAATTTTTACGGATATCTCGCTATAGGAGGTATTTTTTATTATTCGTTTGAAGTAGTGGTGCTGTCAGCGGCGGATTCCGCGGAGCTTTCAGCAGAAGTCGCAGCGCTTTCCGCAGTAGAAGTGGTATCTCCGGGGGTAACTGTGCTGCTTGTAGAACTGCTGTTATTTGCAGCTGCGGCAAAGTTTCCGCTGTACATTACCACGAAATTTACCAGCAGCGTCGCAACGAAGAATACGACTGCGGCTATCTTGGTGAGTTTTGCAAGCTTTGCTTCGTTTGATCTGCCGGAGTTTCTCTGATAATAGTTATCGGCGCTTCCGCCGGATATGGTCTGTGACATGCCCTGCTGGGTATCCTGCATAAGAACCACAAGAACTATAAAAATGCAAGCGATAACTAACAATATCGCACTTAATATCTCTAAAAATCCCATTTGTTTCCTCCTAAGATGTATAAGACAAAATTGCGTCTGAAATCACACAGGTATTAGTATAGCATATCCGGATAAAAAATGCAAGAGTTTTTATAAATTTTTTTAATTTTTGGCAGCTTCCAATGCTCTTTTTCCGATATCCTTGCGGTAATGCGCCTTATCAAAGTGTATTTTCTCTACAGCCTTATACGCGCGCTCCAGCGCCTTGGTAAGATCGCTGCCTGTCGCGGTAACGCCCAGCACGCGTCCGCCGGAGGTGCAGAGCTTGCCGTCTACCAGCTTAGTTCCCGCGTGATAGACCGCCGCGTCCTCGCACTGACCTTTTTCGTCCAGACCGGTTATCTCCTTGCCAACCTCGTATTTTTCGGGGTAGCCGCCGCTCGCCATTACCACGCAAGCGCACGCGCCGTCGGCAAACTCTATGTCAAGACCGTCAAGGCGCTGTTCATATACCGCTTCGATAATGTCGCACATATCGGTTTTAAGCAGCGGCAAAACCACCTGCGTTTCTGGGTCGCCGAATCTGCAATTGTACTCTATCACCTTAGGCCCGTTCGGAGTCAGCATAAGGCCGAAGTACAGACAGCCGGAAAACGGTCTGCCCTCCGCCTGCATAGCTTTGATAGTCGGCAGGAATATCCTGTCATAGCATTCCTGCGCTATCGCGGGGGTATAGTGCGGATTTGGCGCTACTGTACCCATTCCGCCGGTGTTAAGACCCTTATCGCCGTCATAAGCCCTTTTATGATCCATGGAGGATATCATAGGCTTTACAGTCTTGCCGTCGGTAAACGCCAGCACCGACACCTCCGGCCCCGTGAGGAATTCCTCTATAACTATCGTATTGCCGGATTTGCCGAATTTGCCGTCTACCATTATGGAGTTTACAGCCTCAACAGCCTCGGCTTCGGTTTCCGCTAATATGACCCCTTTACCGAGCGCCAATCCGTCGCACTTTATAACGGTAGGGTAGGTGTTTTTGCTTTTTATGTATTCTATCGCCTTTTTTGCGTCGGTAAAGGTCTGATAATCGGCGGTGGGTATGCCGTATTTTTTCATAAGCTCCTTGGAAAACGCCTTGCTGCCCTCTATTATCGCCGCGTTAGCCTTAGGCCCGAAGGTCTTGAAGCCGTTTTCGTTCAGCTTGTCAACCATGCCCATTACAAGCGGATCGTCCGGAGCGACAAAAACATAATCCGGCTTTAATTGCTTGGCAAGGTTTACTATTCCTTCCACGTCGGTAGCTTTTACGTCAAAGCATTCAGCGTATTTTGATATTCCTCCGTTGCCGGGAGCGGCATATATCTTTTCCGCCTTAGGAGATTTTCTCAGCGCGGCGATTATCGCATGTTCTCTTCCACCGCCGCCTACGACCAGTATGTTCATATTCTTTTCCTTTCCTGAAAATATATTTTCGGCTTGCGCCGCGTTTGTCAGTAAATTATCCCGATATCTTCCATCGGTTTTTCCTTTCGGGTAAGCGCGTAAAAAGGGGAGTCCTCCGGCTTGTTCATAATGCCCTTATATGGCGGAACATAACAGTATTTGTAGGTTTGTCCCTGCACCGTTTTGATAACGACGTGAAATGCGTCCGCAAGCCCGAAGCTTTTTATTTTCTTAAAATTCACCGAAACAACGTCCGCCCGCTCTATCACATCGATTCGGTTTTTGAATTCTATTTTTATTCCCTTGCCGTCCGCCTCGTAGTGATACAGCCCGCCTTTGAGCCAGCGCCTTATCGAAAGTATGGAAACAGTCCACAGTACAAGGCTGCCGATAGCGGTCATTATAAGCAGGAATACCGGCGCTATAAGGTTAAGATAGTTGTCATCGGAAAAATCTATCCTCATCGACCATGTCCAGAACACTACAGACAATACTGTAAGCACTGCCGCCGATAAAAACGCAGCTATTGACAGCACGCGGGCAAGCTCCGAGCGCAGCTGCATATTTCCGCTTTGCCTGTATTCAAATCTGTCGTCAAGTATTTCATAATCTCGTTTCATGTTTTTTCCGTTTAGAACACTATGCCCGTTTCTTTTTGCTTAGCCTCTTCCATCGCCATCGGGGGATGCTGCAATAAATAAAACGGTGTACTCTCCTGAGTTATAAGCTTTCCCTTATAAGGGGATAAATACAAATATTCATCGGTATTTCCGTCCGTAGTAAGTATCTTTACGGTATATCCCGCCATTTTGCCGAACTCGGTTATAGGGATATAGGTGACGAACTTCACGTCCTGGTAACGGTATTCGGCGTGCCGCCAGCCGCAGTACAGCTTCAGCCCGTTTTCGTCCGCGGTATAGCTGCACTTTTGACCGTGCCGTATAATATTCATGACTATCAGAGCCGCCGCCCATACCACCAGCACGACAAGTCCCGAGGTCAGTCCGTAATATCCTACAAACCAACCGAATCTGTCAGAACCGGGAGTGACGCCGGTCAGCCACATAAGTAAGGTCGGAAATAAAAAGGAGATAAGTACAGCGGTAACTATGATAAAAAAGTAGATTGTATGGGCATGCTTTGTTCTCATGTAAAAATTTCCGCTCTGCCTGAATTCAAACCTGTCATTCAGCGGGTCACGAAAATTATCCATACCGCTTGCTCCTTTCTCTGTCGCATTTTTGCTCGATTATATGGAACGGCGTATGCTCGTAGTTTCTGTCGCTTCTTTTCTTACCGTTGTAAACGCAGGTGAACTCCAGCAGCTCTCTGCCGTGAATGGTGAGATGCTCCACCGTTACCCTTGCGCCGTAGGGCTTGTTCCTTATCGTTATTTCTTCGTGGGACGCCGTCAGGATATTTCTGTAGTATATTATATGCTCCTCATTGTTTCTAAACAGATGTATGCAGTCAAATTCCGCGGAGTATTTCCAACGCTGACCGTTTTTCAAAAACGTCACCGCGACTCCCGCAAAAAACGATATTGCCAGCGCGAAAAGCACCCATGCGATTATACGGGTATGATCGTTCGGATAAAGCAGATAGTTTATCACCGCGCCCGCGTCTATCGCAGCGGCAAGCAGTATAGCCGCCGCCTGCATTATCTTATAATAGGTTTTATACAGATAAAATACACCGGAGCCGACTATATCGAACATATCAAAGCGTTCCGAGCCGTTGTATACCGCCTTGCCGGAGATAGGGTCGCTGAATATCGGCTGCTGCGTTTCCTGCGGCTCTTCCGGTTCGTAAACGTTGAGGTCTTCCACCGCGGGCAAGGGCTGATCAAAATACGCCTGCTGCGGCTGTGGGCTCATTTCTCGCGCTGAAACGGCGGGCAATCCGAGATCGTCCACACCTGCCGCGTTATTTTGTACCGGAGCGCCGCCTTGCTTTAACTCATCAACTTTTTTCTGCAATATGCCGAAGACAGAGTTTTCAAGCGTATATTCGTTGGTGCTCCTCGGAAAGATGTACAGGTATTTCTTCTTGCCCATAGGAGCGCAGTCCACCGTGACGATCAGAACGTGATTTTTCAACAGCTTTAACGGCTTGCCCTCGATGCTTGCGACCGATTTATACTGAAATACGATAAATTTTCGCCCGTTGTATATCCTGAGATAGGTGTCCTCGACATTGTAGTACCATCTGCGTCCGGAAAAAAGGAGATTTAACAAGAACAGACCGACAAATCCGATCATTATGCCTACAATGATCGGTCGTGCCTTAATAAATATATCTGCGCTGTGCAGAAAGTCATATACAGCGCCGCACTCGGCAAATATCACCGCAAAAATTACCGCTATAATTATCGGCAAGAACCAAAAGGGCAGGAGCCTTAAAACCCCGCCCTCCCGCGAGTATTTCATGTAATAACGGTCTTTCGGTTCGATTTTTTGGTATCTGTAGTCGCTCATGTTTCTGTCCTTTTAAGTGAAACGCAGTTTTATTTTATTTCAAACGTATTAAATAAATCGTTTACCTCCGGCAGAATTTTATCGATGTCGGATTTAAGACAGGTCACATTGAATATAAATGCGTCCTCGCCCTCTACTATAAATTCCTGCATGAGGAAAATGTCATCCAGCCCGTCTTCCGGGTATCTAAGCTTGAAGTAATAGCCGTCGTATATGGATATTTGCTGCTCTCCCTCTTCGGTTATCGTATATATCGAGTCATACGCTTTTCTCATGGTTTCGGCATAATCTTTCAGAGCAAGACCGCCGGAGTTAAGCCTTTGTATCCCGACAACCGTGGAAACTGTGTCATCTTCCGTTATTTTTTTATCCGGTACATACTGAAACGAACAGTCTGCGCCCTCTTGCGAAAAGAATTCCCATTCGTCGCTGGCGCGAATTATAAAATCATCTTCTTCATACGTCAGATTGAATCTTTTGTCATAGCTTATCCCGACAGCAGGTGGTTCGTTTCCCGAGCTTTCAACTGTGCTTTTGCCGGTATCGGCGTTTGAACAGCCGGAAGAAAACAGCATAACAGCAAGCGCCGCCACAGCAGCCAGCTTTTTCATATCTTTCACTTTCCTAAAAAATCAATGATGGAACAGTCTGATACCCGTAAACGCCATTGCGATGCCGTATTTGTTGCAGGTATCGATAACGTTGTCGTCACGGATAGAGCCGCCGGGCTGCGCGATATATTCCACGCCGCTCTTATGCGCTCTTTCTATATTGTCGCCAAACGGGAAGAACGCGTCCGATCCGAGCGAAACGCCTTTCATGGTGTCCAGCCATGCGCGCTTTTCCTCGCGGGCGAATATTTCCGGCTTTACCTTGAAAATGTTCTGCCAAGCGCCGTCGGCAAGCACGTCCATATAATCCTCACCGATATAAAGGTCGATGGCGTTATCTCTGTCGGCGCGCTTTATGCTGTCGATAAACTGAAGCTCCATGACCTTGGGACACTGCCTTAAATACCAGTTGTCCGCTTTTGTACCGGCAAGTCTGGTGCAGTGTATCCTTGACTGCTGACCCGCGCCGATACCTATCGCCTGACCGCCGCAGGCATAAGCCACCGAGTTTGACTGGGTGTATTTCAGCGTGATAAGCGCGATAAGCAGATCCTTTTTAGCGCTGTCCGGTATGTTCTTGTTTTCGGTAACGACGTTTGAAAGCATTTCATTGTCGATGACCAGCGAATTGTGACCCTGCTCAAAGGTGATGCCGAATACCTGCTTATGCTCGATATCCTCGGGTACATAATCCGGGTCGATCTTTATAATATTATATGTACCTTTTCTCTTGGATTTGAGTATCTCCAGCGCCTCCGGCTCATAGCCCGGAGCGATAACGCCGTCCGATACCTCGCGCTGTATCATCTTAGCGGTGGGAACGTCGCAGACATCCGACAGCGAGATGAAGTCGCCGTAGGAGGACATTCTGTCCGCGCCTCTTGCTCTTGCATAAGCCGAGGCAAGGGGAGAAAGCTCTCCGAGGTCGTCCACCCAGTATATCTTTTTAAGTGTATCGCTCAGCGGCAGACCGATAGCCGCGCCGGCGGGTGAAACATGCTTAAAGGACGTCGCTGCGGGCATACCAGTTGCGGCTTTAAGCTCCTTTACAAGCTGCCAGCCGTTGAACGCGTCCATAAAGTTGATGTAGCCGGGCTTGCCGTTCAATACCTCGATAGGCAGGTCGCCGCCGTTTTCCATAAATATCCTTGACGGCTTTTGATTTGGATTGCAGCCGTACTTAAGTTCCAGTTCGTTCATTTTTTCCTCCTTAAAATCCGTACTTATGCCTTGCAAATAAGCAAAATAATGACCTCGATCTTACTTGTTCTTATTTACTATGCGGCTTTCATATTTGCCGGTCTCAATGTCGATATAGCGGGTGAAAAGTGACACCTTGTTGTCCTTATTTAGGTTATCCCATACCAGCTTGGTAAAGCCGTCTATATCGGTATCGGGAATTTCGAGGGTTTTCGGCTCGCCCTCAAAGCTGGGCAGGGGATCGCCCGCCGCTTTATAGGTGTGGATGAATTTTCCTCTTCCCGCGATAGGGTCGTTGTAAGCGTAGGTGTACCTCTGGCAGGAAGAACCGTCGCCGTCCGCGCTCTTGATAATGGACATAGCAAAGTTCATAGCCCCGTTTTCAAGATGAATTATACCGGATATCCTCGGTGTGTAGTTCGGAGCGTCGTCTTCAAATTCGCGCGTTCTCAGCGATTGCTCAAAGGTGAGCTGCCTGTCCATGCCCTCGTAAATGGTATCGGTCTGGTCGCCGTTGGTAACTATCGTCTTGTTGCCCAGCACTCTTACCGGCGCATAGATGATAAGATGCGGATCGGTCATTTTGGATTCGTCAAACGCCTGCGTGCGTATGCCGTCGCCGTCCTCGATGAATACGCGGTTGCGGCTGTTTTCGCTTCTTCCCATGATGAAGTAGGCGATCACTGCCTTTTTGCCGTCGGGGCTTTTCCCTATGAGAATACCCCTGCCGTGGTACTCAAGCGAATTAAGCTCGTCCTTGATGGTTTTTCTTATCATAGCAATTCCTCCTAAAATTTTCCTAAGTAACAGACTGTATACTGCGGCATTTGAACAATGCCGTTCTTACTGAATTTGTGGAACGCATTTCTGAGTTCAAACACAAAATTTTCGTAATTGGGGTGGTCGCTTTTTATCGAATATGAATGGGAAAGGGAGTAACCGATAAATCCATTCTCGTCCATATCCATCGGGTTGTCCCACTGACAGAATTCCATTTTGGAAAAATACACATCCCGCAGGAATTCGCTGCTGTCGGTTTTTTTTGACGCTGATATTTTTGTGCTGTCGCTCATACCGCAGTATTTCTCAAATATCCTGTCACGTTCACTTCTGAAACCGCTTTTTCCGTGAACGTTCCAGATGATGGCAAGCTGTCCGTTTTCTGTCAGTATCCTTTTACATTCTTCCTTGAATTTGTATCTGTTAAACCAGTGAAATGCCTGCGCCGTTGTGATAAGCGAAATGGAATTATCCGCAAGTCCGGTGCTTTCCGCCGACGCCTGAACGTGTTTTATGCCGGGTACAAAGCTTTTCAGCTTTTCCAGCATGTCGGGATTAGGCTCTACCGCGATTATCTCCCACGGCTTTACCGTAAGGCATTGCGTAAATTTTCCCGTTCCCGCGCCTATATCAGCGACTGTATCGGCGTGCGTTTTGTCATACAGCCAGTCTATGACCGCCGCAGGGTAGGAGGGGCGGTATTTAGCGTAATTGTCAGCCTTTCCGCTGAATTTATCCTCATTCATCTTTAACTGTCGCTATTCCGTCCTTTACGGTAACTTTGTCCTCGCAAAGCAGTCTGACCGCCTCCGGCAGTATCTTCCATTCCGCCTGCTCCATTATGCGCTTTTGCAATGTTTCGGGCGTGTCGCCGTTTTTGACCTCGACCGCCTTTTGCAGGATTATCGGTCCTCCGTCGCACTCCTCGGTGACAAAATGCACGGTAGCGCCGCTCAGCTTTACGCCGCGCTTTAACGCCTCTTCATGGACGTGCAGCCCGTAATATCCCTTGCCGCAAAACGACGGTATCAGCGCGGGGTGGACGTTTATCATCTTATAAGGAAACGCCTCGGTTATCTGCCGATCGAGTATCGTCATGAAGCCCGCGTATACTACTATATCCGCCTTTTCTTTGAGCAGCGCGTCGGTGACCGCTTTGGTATAAGACGCCGCGTCGGGATATTCCTTTCTCGGTATTACCATAGAAGGGATATCGTTGTTTGCGGCTCTTTCCAGAGCATATACGCCGGGCTTGGAGGCTATCACCAGCGTTATTTTGCCGTTTTCGCCAAAAAGTCCGTTATGCTCCGCGTCGATAAGCGCCTGTAAATTTGTCCCGCCGCCGGACACCAGTACAGCAATTCTTTTCATTATACTATTATTATCCCCTCGTCGCCGCTTACTATCTCGCCTATGCAGCAGGCGTTTACACCCTCGCCGCGCAGCAGCTCGACCGCTTTGTCCGCGTCGTCCTTGTCAACTATGGCGGTTATGCCGATACCCATATTAAAGGTGTTGTACATATCATGCTCGCTGATGTCGCCCGCCTTTTGCATGAGCTTGAAGATAGCGGGTACTTCATAGCTGCCCTTGGTTATCTTTGCGGTAAGGCCGTCGGGAATAGAACGCGGTATGTTCTCGTAGAACCCGCCTCCCGTCACATGGGAAATGCCCTTGACGTTTACGCTTTCCATCAGCTTGAGCATGGGCTTTACATATATTTTGGTCGGTTCAAGCAGCGTTTCGCCGAGCGTTCTGCCGTCCTCAAGACGGTACATCAGCGTCTGCTTGGAATTGATGTCAAATATCTTTCTGACAAGGGAAAATCCGTTTGAATGTACGCCGCTCGACGCAAGTCCGATAACTATATCGCCCGGCTTCATGTCCTTGCCGTCTATTATCTTTTCCTTGTCCACGATACCGGTGCAGTAGCCCGCGAGGTCGTATTCGTCCTCCGGCATAAGTCCGGGATGCTCCGCGGTCTCTCCGCCGATAAGCGCGCAACCCGCCTGAACGCAGCCGTCGGCCACGCCCTTTACTATAGACGCTATCTTTTCGGGATAGTTCTTTCCGCAGGCTATATAATCCAGGAAGAACAGCGGCTTCGCTCCGCAGCAGATAATGTCGTTTACGCACATAGCCACGGCGTCTATGCCTATAGTGTCATGCTTGTCCAGCAAAAACGCGAGCTTTATCTTTGTGCCGACGCCGTCGGTGCCGGATACCAGCACAGGCTCTTTCATTCCGGTAAGATCGGGTTGGAACAATCCGCCGAACCCGCCGATAGAGGAAATAGCGCCTTTTATTTTTGTGCGCTTTACGTCCTCCTGCATAAGCCTGACGCTTTCATATCCGGCGGTAACGTCAACGCCCGCCGTTTTGTAGCTGTCGGAAAAGCTGTTTTTCATATTATTATTCTCCGTTTCTGCCGCCTGAGCGGCGGTTTGAGCTTTTTATTCGATGAGCTTTTGCTCAAATTTATCTTTGGGCATTTCGTCCGGCACTTCTATCGGATATTTGCCGGTAAAGCAGCCGCTGCAAAATCCGGTGTCCGCTTCTTCGGCTATCCTTACTACATTCTCCGCGCTGAGATAACCCAGCGTGTCCGCGCCGATATGCTTTGCTATTTCCGGCACGGTCATTTGGCAGGCTATCAGCTTGTCCTTGCTGTCGATATCCGTACCGAAATAGCAGGGGCTTATGAACGGGGGAGAGGAGATGCGCATATGTACCTCTTTTGCTCCCGCGTTGCGGATAAGCGCCACTATCCTGCCGCTGGTCGTGCCTCTTACGATACTGTCGTCTACCAGTACCACACGTTTGCCCTCGACTACCTTTTTAATGACGTTGAGCTTTATCTTTACCGAGTCCTCTCTCATACCCTGAGCGGGCTGGATAAACGTCCTGCCTACATAGCGGTTTTTGATAAATCCCACCCCGTACGGTATGCCTGACGCATGCGCAAAGCCAAGCGCCGCGTCAAGTCCGCTGTCCGGTACGCCGATAACTATATCCGCGTCCACCGGATGCTCCTTTGCAAGAAATTCACCTGCGCGCAGCCTTGCTCCGTGTACCGAAGCGCCGTTTATCACGCTGTCCGGCCGTGCAAAGTATACATACTCGAACACGCACATGGTGCCTTTTTTCCTGCAATTCGTTTCTATGGAATTGAGCCCGTTTTCGTTTATCACGACTATCTCGCCGGGCTTGACGTCTCTGAGATAATCCGCGCCTATACTGTCAAGCGCGCAGCTCTCACTTGCAACGACGTATCCTCCGTCAGGTAATGTGCCTATACATAACGGGCGGAAACCGTCCGGGTCGCGCGCGGCTATCAGCTTTTTTGCGGACATTATCACAAGTGAATACGCGCCGCGTATTTTTCCCATAGCCTTTTCCAGCGCCTTTTCTATAGAGCCGGTTTCAAGACGTGCTTCGGTTATCGCGTAGGAGATGACCTCGGTATCGCTGGTAGAGTGGAATATCGCGCCTTTCAGTTCATATTCGCGCCGCAGCGTCAGCGCGTTGATAAGGTTTCCGTTGTGCGCTATCGCCATAGGACCTTTGACGTGCCTTACAACTATCGGCTGAGTGTTGGACGCGGTGATATTTCCGGTGGTGGAATATCTCACATGCCCCAGCGCTATCTTGCCCTGCGGCAGCTTGCCGAGGCTTTCCGCGTCGAACACCTCGTTTACCAGTCCCAGTCCTTTGTGATAGCTGAATACGCCGCGGTCGTTTACTACTATCCCGCAGCTTTCCTGTCCGCGGTGCTGTAAAGCGTACAGCCCGTAAAATACCGAATTTGCAACGGTGGTCGGAGTATTGCTGTATATTCCGAAAACGCCGCACTCCTCACGGATGCAGTTGAACATTTTTATTCCTTTCCGTTCCAGCAATACGTACACAGCTTGCAGGAGGGGAGTCCTACCGCTTTTACCGTGCCGCTGAGCGACTGATATTCAAGAGATGTCAGCTTCAGCCTGCGGCAGATCTCCGCGCGCAGCTTTTTCCCGCGCTCGGTAGACGTATCGCTGTATTCCTCTAAATATTTTGTACCCTCTGCACCCTCAAAATCATTTATTATATTTCTTGCTATAAGGTCAAGCTCCGAAGTGCTTCTCGAAAAGTTCAGATACTTGCACCCGTACATTATCGGCGGGCAAGCGGAACGCATGTGCACCTCTTTAGCGCCGTTTGCATACAAAAATTCCACCGTTTCTCTCAGCTGAGTGCCGCGCACTATGCTGTCGTCCACGAACAGCAGCTTTTTGTCCTTTATCAGTTCATGCACCGGTATCAGCTTCATTTTAGCCACTCGGTTCCTCATCGCCTGACTTTGCGGCATGAAGCTCCTCGGCCAGGTCGGAGTGTACTTGATAAACGGACGTGCAAACGGTATTCCGCTGCGGTTCGCATAGCCTATCGCGTGCGCCGTGCCGGAATCCGGTACACCGCAGATGTAGTCCACATCCGGAAGCGTGCCGTTGTCTATATCCGCCTGCGCCATTATGCTGCCGTTGCGGTATCTCATAAGCTCGACGGTAACGCCCTCGTATACCGAGTTCGGATAGCCGTAATACGTCCAAAGGAACGTGCATATCTTCATTTCGTCCCGTCCCGGACTAAGCTGCTCTACTTTGTCGGCGGTTATCTTTACTATCTCCGCCGGAGCAAGCTCTTTAAGCATTTCGTAACCGAGCTTTTGCATAGCGAACGATTCCGAAGAAACGCAATAGCCGTCCTCTTTCTTTCCGAGGATTATCGGCAGTCTGCCAAGCTTATCCCTTGCCGCGATAATACAATCCTTTGTGAGTATAAGCAGCGACATCGAGCCTTGTATCTTATCCTGCGCATAGCGTATGCCCTCTACAAAAGAATCCTTCTGCGAGATGAGCGCACCGATAAGCGCGCTGGAATTTATCCTGCCGCTGCTCATCGCTTCAAAGCTTGCCTGATATGTATTGGTTATCTCGTGCTTTATCTCCTCGGCGTTGTTGATTATGCCGACGTTGCACACCGCATAAGTACCCAGCTTAGAACTGAGCAGTATCGGCTGCGGGTCGGTATCGCTTATGCAGCCTATACAGAGCTTTCCGCTCGTTTCCTCAACGTCCTTTTCAAACTTTGTGCGAAAAGGCGAGTTTTCTATACTGTGTATGCTGCGCTGAAATCCATTTTCCTCGGAGTATGCAGTCAGACCGCCGCGCTTTGTGCCGAGGTGTGAGTGGTAGTCGGTGCCGAAAAATACGTCGCTTACGCAATCGTTTTTACTCACCGCTCCGAAAAATCCGCCCATAACATCTCATGCTCCTAAAAGGAGCATGCCTCCTCTTTGATTTTTATTATTCGCCGAAGATACGGTGCATTATCTCGTTGTACGCGTCCTCGACTCCGCCCATATCGCGGCGGAAACGATCCTTATCCAGCTTTTCGTGAGTGGTGCTGTCCCAGAAACGGCAGGTATCCGGAGATATCTCGTCCGCGAGTATCACGGTGCCGTCCGGCGTTCTCCCAAACTCTATCTTGAAGTCGATAAGGTCGATGTTCAGCTTTTTGAAGAAATCCTTCATAAAGTCGTTTACCTTGAACGCATATTCCGAAATAGTGTCTATCTCCTCTTTGGTGGCGAGCCCCAGACCCAGCGCATAATAATCGTTTATGAACGGGTCGCCGAGGTCGTCGTTTTTATAACTGAATTCCAGCGTCGGGCATTTAAGGGGAGTACCCTCCTCGATGCCCAGCTTTTTGGAAAAGCTGCCTGCTGCGACATTTCTGACGATGACCTCCAGCGGAACTATCTCCACCTTCTTTACCAGCGTTTCGCGGTCGTTAAGCTCCTCTACCAGATGAGTGGGAACGCCCGCCTTTTCCAGCAGACCGAACATGTAGTTGGTCATTTTGTTGTTTATCACGCCTTTTCCGGTGATAGTGCCTTTCTTAAGTCCGTTGAACGCGGTCGCGTCGTCCTTGTAGGAAACGATGACCAGATTCGGGTCGTCCGTAGCATATACTTTCTTGGCTTTGCCCTCATAGAGCATTTCTTTCTTTTCCATGGTTTTCTCCTTTTTTCATTTATAATAGTATACAGCCCTTTCAGACTGACTGTTCACCTATCTCTTTATCCGCCGCAAGCACTTTTTCCGTCTGCTCGGCTCTGAATTGCTTATATTTCTCCATAAGAGCGCTGTCGGAAACCGCGAGTATCTGCACCGCAAGGTACCCCGCGTTCGCCGCTCCGTTGATAGCTACCGTAGCTACCGGAACTCCGGAGGGCATCTGCACCGTCGCCAGCAGCGCGTCCATTCCGTCAAGATTGCTTGAACTCAGCGGTATGCCGATGACGGGCAGGGGAGTCTGTCCAGCGATAGCTCCCGCAAGATGCGCTGCCATTCCCGCGGCGGCGATTATCACGCCGAAGCCGTTTTGTTCGGCGGACGAAGCAAGCTCGCTGACCTGAGTCGGACATCTGTGCGCGGAAAGCACCCTCATCTCATACGGCACGCCGAAACGCTTCAGCACATCGGCAGTCTTTTTGACCGTGCCGGCGTCGCTGCTGCTGCCCATGACTATTGCGACCTTTTTCATTTTGTCACGTTCCTTTCTTTTCCTTATGTTCAAATAATTAAAAAAATTAAGCTGTGTATAGAGACGCACAGCTTATAAATATACTTGTATTACGGAAAAGCAGTGTATTTTCAGATACGCAGAAACGACCCGACGATATGTGATAACTGTACAATGAGCAAAAATGCGTACACATTTTGATCGTTCCTTTCTTTGCTTTTCTATACTAATTGTACCTTATTTAGATACCAAATTCAAGAGCAAAAAAGAAAAATCTATTAAATTGTCGCTTTTTCACAACTGCCTATATTCCTTTTTGTATCTTTTGCACATTTAACTTTATAAAGTTAAACTGAAAAGGCCTGTAACGGCATTGTAAACGTTTTCATATTTGCAAATGGCGTTAAATTCGATATTTCGCGGGTCTAATGCAGTTTGTTGATTAAAATAACTCTCATTTAGTTACAAAAGTGTAAACAAAAATTGTGCATGTTGACGAAAAATAGGAAAAATATGTACGATTGTAAACGTTTACAGTAAAAAGTACAAAATCTTTCCCCAAAAAGTCTTGCAATTTAGTAAAACATGTGATATTATTATGACGATAAGGAAAAAATGTTGCATTTTATGTCAGCATTTCTCCTTTACAAAAGGCCGAAAGGCAAGGAAAGTCTTGCTTCGCAGGACTTGAGAAAACTACTGGAGGAATCACCAATGAAGAAAAGAATTTTGGCGGCTCTTCTCGCATCTGCTACTCTTATCAGTATAGCAGGCTGTGAGTCGACCGCAAGCACCTCTACTCCCGCCAGCACCGGTGGAGAGACGAGCACAGCAGATTCTACTGCCGGCGGTACTGAATCTACCGGCGGAGATGCTGCACAGGATGCAGGTCAGTATATTCATGATATTACGCTTGCAGACGGTGAAGGCAAGAAGCTTAACATCTACGCTTGGAACGAAGACTGGAAAAAGCAGTTCGATCAGTATGTTAAGCCCCATCTGCCCGCAGATGTTGAGGTAGAATTCATAATCAACCCGAACGAAGGCAACGCATACCAGAACAAGCTGGATACCGACCTTCCGCTCAACGCTGACAAGGACGCCAACGAGAAGATAGACATGTTCCTCTTCGAGGCTGACTACGCTACCAAGTACGTAGATACTCAGTACACTGTTGATGTTAAGGAACTCGGTGTTACCGATGACGACATCTCCGCTATGTACCAGTACACTACCGATGTAGCTAAGGATTCCGCAGGTGCTCTTAAGGCAGTTTCCTGGCAGGCAACTCCCGGTCTGTTCGCTTATCGTCGTGATATAGCTAAGGACGTTCTGGGTACCGACGATCCCGATGAAGTTCAGGCAGCTCTGGCTGATTGGGATAAGTTTGAAGAAGTTGCTCAGAAGGCTAAGGATAAGGGTTACTTCATGCTGTCCGGTTATGATGATACCTATCGTACATTCTCCGGCAACGCTACTAAGCCTTGGGTAGACGCTGACAACAACATCCAGGTTCCCGATGAACTGATGGCTTGGGTTGATCAGACTAAGGATTACACCGACAAGGGCTTCAACAACAAGACCACTCTTTGGTCTGACGCATGGTCTGCTGATCAGGCACCCGGCGGAAAGGTATTCGGCTTCTTCTACTCCACTTGGGGTATCAACTTCACTCTGTCCGCTAACTCTCTCGAAACCGCAGTAGATAAGGGCGGTAAGGAAGAAGTAGGCAACGGCGAGTATGGTAAGTGGGCTGTATGCTATGGTCCTAAGCAGTACTTCTGGGGCGGCACATGGATGGCGGCAGCTGCCGGCACCGACAACCCGAAGCTGGTTGGTTCTATCATGAAGGAATTCTGCTGCAATCCTGAATTCGGTAAGGCATTCGCAGAAGAGACCAACGACTACTACAATGACGTTAACGTCATGAAGGAAATCTCTTCCGATCCTGATTACGGTTCAGAGTTCCTCGGCGGACAGAACCATTACGCTCTGTTCTATGAGATCGCTGACGATATCGTTATGGCTAACTGCACCAAGTATGATCAGGGCTGCAACGAAGACTTCCAGAGCGCTATGCATGACTACTTCAACGGCACGATCGAGTCCAAGGATGTTGCTCTTAACACATTCTATGGTTTGATCAAGGCTAAGTATCCTGACGTTAAGGTTCCGGATACCGCAATTGCTCCGCCCGAGTCTTCGGCAGAGGAGTCTAAGGCTGAGTAATCAAGTATAGTAATTAACTGCTATATCATCTAATCTGCTTGACTGCGGATTCAAACGAATTCGCAGTCAAGTATGTTAATGAAACGAATTGAGAGATCTTTCGTTTCATTAACATGCTTTGTAAGCATGGTTAAGAAGGGGCATCGCCCTAAATAAAGGTGAGGTGTTAATATGGCACAACCGGTTGCCGAAATAAAGCCGGCTAAGAAAAAAGGCTCAATAGGGACTTACAAAAAATGGGGCTATATTTTTATGATCCCGTTTACACTGGCTTTCTTGATTTTCCAGGCTTGGCC
>CANQKE010000043.1 GCA_947624435.1 uncultured Ruminiclostridium sp. | reverse complement strand
ATGCCCCCTTTCGTTAGACTTTTATTTTGGTGTATCTCTATTATACCATATTGTCTAACAAAAGGGGAGCATTTCACTAAGGGCAAAACGCTTTTTATATTTGTTATTTATCGCGATTATCGTCAATCACACCACGTATATATCCCAAGAAATGATCATAGCCCAAAGTCCAGCGGTAAATGCCCGGAATGATTTCAACGAGCCCCCATTCTTCTTTTTGATAGCGCGGAATAGATACCGAGTGCATTTGCAACTGATGCGGATCACCGCAACCGCGCTCAATATCACAAGCAAGAGCGTTATCCACCACCGCCATTACTCTGTCGTCTTCAATCGGCTTAAACTTCTCATTCAGTGTGCAAAAAGCCATTTCTTTACATTCCAGTTTCAGAAATTTCTTAATCTCCTCAAGAGTTACGCCGCCTTCTGCTATTATTTCATCTTCAAGAGATCTGGTGCTGATCTCCGGCGATATCATATCTTTTGCTAAATACTTTGAAAGTACTTTGGCAGAATACTGAAAGCCTTTATTTTCGGTTAGCATTTTATCATCTGCAAGTGAAAAACTCCACATCTCGGCTGCGCCAAAATCTCCGTTGCGGTTTACACGTCCCGAAGCCTGCAATAGCGACAGAAGCGAAGAAATTTCCCTGAAGCCCGTTCTGAACGAAAAATCCATTCCTGCTTCTACGCACGAAGTTGCGACCAGTGTCCAATCAGTGTCTTTTTTATCAGAAAGCCGTTCTATTATACGTTTAACTTCGGCTTCTCTGTCTTTAGGAGTAAGCGCCGTTGAAAGATGCTCGACATATTGACGTCCGTATCGATTGCAAATATCCTCCGCTATAACCGCTGCATTCTGCACCGTATTGACTATCAGCAGCCGAGGACCTTCACTTTTCTGAACAAGCTCTATAAGCTCATTACGGTCAAGCGGATGCTCTTTGTAACGGAATTTTATCCTGCCCCTTTCGTATTTTGCAAGGCTTTGTCGGACTTTCTCGTCTGTAAGCTCCGTGATTTCGGGCTTGGGTAATTTTAGTTCAGAAAAGCTGTTGAGTTCCCAATAGCGCACAAGAGAGCCTGACGCCAACGTCCATCTGCAGCCCCAATCATCCGCAAGAACATTCATCCATTTCCACGCCAACGGCAGAAACTTTACCGGCAGCATACAATGTGCTTCATCTAAAAGTATTACACTTCCGGGAAGTTCGTGAAGCCTTCTTAATGCGGACGGCTTAGAAGAAGCGAGCGTTTCAAAAAACGCTACCGCTGTAGTGACAATAATAGGAGCGCGCCATAGCGATGTCAAATATCTGCTTTCCTCGTCCTCAAAATCTGCTCTGTAGTGCAGCTCAGCTACTACCTCTTCGGGATTTTCTCCGGGAAGCGTCAAAGCTTTTCGATAAACACTCACAGACTGCTGAATTATATTCGTATAAGGCAATACCACAAATATCCTTCTCGACTTGCTGCTTATCGCCTGCTGCAAAAGATGTGCCATGACAGCGGTTGTCTTTCCGGAGCCTACAGGACCGTCACAAACAAAGAATTTGGCATCCGTCGCAGCATTACGGCACACATTATACATTTTTTGTCTAAGACGGCTACGCTCGTCGTCGCCCTTGATAGAATCAACATATCTGTCAAGAGCTTCAAGACGTTCCTCAGCTCTGAGCAACGGAACATCTTTTTCATTTACCGCGCCGCCGTAAACTGCAGCCGTGTCGGAATGATCTGCATCGGCAAGGCAGGATAACGCCATTCTTAAAAACATCGGATTTACGTTAACTTTCGGTTCGGGCACGGGAATTTTATCCGGGCAAAGGCTTTTGTGCAACTGAAAAAGTTCCGGAAGCGATTTATCTACTTTTTTGCGTACATCGAGGCTACTGTCACGAAAAATTTTTTCACATCGGTTACATTCGTCTGCCATATCGGGCAGTCCTCTATGATGAGAATATACCACCAGCGCGGAGCACCACGCACCTTCCCTGGTCAGCTCGGCACACCCCGCATCGACATGGTTGATCGGAAGCTTACCCTTGCCGTCAGGTTTGTGAAGCGCAGCCTGATTTTTCTCGCAAAGTTTCCCAAAATCGTGCATCAAAGAAGCATTCGTTGTTATACATTTTAATTCTCCGTTGAAAGTCGGCGAATATTCTTCCGCTTCGGCGGCATAGCGGGCGGCGTTATCGGTCACCGCTGTCACATGCGCCTGATATGACTGCGCCTCAAAGCCGCCCTTTTCGCTGTGTGCTAAATATGTCTCTTGCATAACTTCATCTCTTTCAGGACTTAACAAGATCGATACAACTTTCGACACGAGCCAGCAGTTCTTCCGGAAGAGCAGTTACATCTTCGTAATCGTTCCAAGAGGTGGAAGGTTCTTCCGCATCGCCGAGCTTTTTGGGTTTTAGTGCCTCTGTGAGCAGATATTCCGGACAGCTGCCAAGACTATTTTTATGTTCTATGTACCAGGCATGGCGCAAACGCACATCAGGACGGATAGCAGAACGATTCATATCGTAAGCATACGGAATAAGCAGTTTCAGCAACTCAATGTCATCAGCTGTACAGCCGCTTTTATAGGCGTAATTCGGATTTACGAAAAACGGCATACAGTAAACTCCGTGCTCCGCTATACGGAATGCAAGCGATGCCATACCTGAATTCTTACCGTCTTCAACGCCCGCCTTATTGGTGTTCGTTTCGCGAAGTATGTTGATCGGAGCAATTGAAATACCAACGCCGAACTGCACCGCGCCGCTCTTTATAAAGCCTTTATCATTTCCTTTATCCAAGAATGTATTACCAAAAACACGGGCATCCCAATATTTACGGACGAACTCGCTCTTCAAAAATTCAGACGGATCTTTCCCCTTTTCTTTATTTATCTCTTCGCGATCGCACCCACGGCGTTCGAGAATGTTATAGCAGCTTCCGTTATCACGAAATTTTTCAGGCAGCGACTGAAAAAACGGTGTATTTTGATCCTCCAAAAGATCGCGAAGTTTGCGCTTAAAAGATACAGGTGAAATCTCACCGCGTCTGTTGTCACGCTGACGCGGGTCGTTTTCACGGTCGGGATCACCGTTGGGATTTGAATTAACAACTTCGATTACGAGCAGTCCTGTTGCTCTTTTTACTTCTCTTTTAATTTCGTCATTCATTGATAGTTTCCTCCGTTAAAGTATTGTTTTCATTATTTTCGTTTAATGTCGGTTTAACATCTTCTTTTCTGGGAAATTTCGCAAGATAGCCTATAAAAAGCTGCGCTTTCTCCGCATCGCTGAAATGTATGTTTGGCTGCTTCCATGCCGCCTCTAAATCTTGCATGATATTTTCATACAATGACAATAGCCAGCCCGCGATCCGGCTATCTTTTCCATCTTCGCCTTCCTTTTTGTATCGGTAAGACTTAGCCCATGTGATATAAGGACTCATTTTTATACCCAGTATGCCCAGCGTGCTGACCGGAGATTCCGCAGCGGAACGATACAATCCGCTTCCTATAAGCTGCGCCGGCAATTGACCGTCACGAAAAACGCGGCAATAAAGCGCATGAAGCTCGTCCGAAACCTTTAACAGCTGTCCCAAAAGATAGGGTATGTCCTTCATGTATTTCTCCTTTCTGATGCCCGCGCGGTAGAGTAATATCCCTGCAAGCGAGAGCATATCTTTGACATTATTAACAGAAAACACATCTTTGCTTTTCTGTTCATAAAACTTATTCAAATTGCAAGCGATCTGATTTCCGATATATGCACCCAGCGTCGTTGTCTGTTCGGCAAGAAGATGTATATCCTCCGCAGCCGATACATCAGGTTCCAACATAAGCTCGATCCCGTGATATTTCGGTATTATTTTGATTTTCTTTTCGTTGCCGTCTTTGTCTTTACGCCTGATGCGTTCACCGCTTTGCTTCCAAAATCGGTTAAGCACATCTGCGGCAGTTGCGGGAAAAATAACATATAGCTTACCAAGCCTAAATTCCGGAAGGTTCTCTTCTACGCCTTTCGTCCACTTTTCACTTAACTTTTCAAGCTCCCGTGCATCGGTATGGTGGCTATAAATAATCTTTGTTCGCGCGTCGTCAACTTTCTTCAAAATAAATATCTGAAGTCCGTCTGCTGTCGAGTCTGTATCCGGTTTTTTTCCGCGCCTTAACTCATCTATAAGATTCTTTGCGCATGACTTAAAAAGACTCTCGCCATCCGGTAAAAAGGTATTGACAAAAGAAGAATTATCTGACCAACTCGACGGCTCCAAATACTCCGGATAAGCAAAAAGTATCTCGAATTTATCGGTGTCTATCCAGGTCTTTCCTTTTTGTTCAACACCGCCAAGCCATCCAAGAGAAGCTGCCAAATCATTTTGAACCGTTATAGAAACAGGATAACTTGCACTTCCTTCTTGTCCATACCTATGATGGCATTTTTGATCCTCATTCATAGTGCGAAGTTTTGCAGTAAAGGTTCCAAGCTTTACTGCATGCATGCGCTCTTTTGTCGGACAATACGGCTGTCCAAACACGTCTAACTCATTTGACCCGGCGCTCAAAGCATTCTTTTCGGCCTCAATAAGTTTTGCGTTCAACTCTTTAACAAATTTATAGCTGATAGCCGGAATACCCTTTTCTATAAGCCGCTGAGTTTCAACTGCTATCATTATTGTGTCGTTATTTTTCTTTTCGGATCTTACGGTCGAAAAAAGCAGGCCGAGTGTGATCGAAATATCTTTGCGTTCTGCAAGCATTGAAAACGCTCTGTCCTTAAGTTCTTTATGAAGCAGTTGTGGTTCGGCAAAATGACCGCTCTCCTCTATCAGAATATTAAGCGGTTCATAATCCGGAACGAGTTCTTTAAGTTCATTTACGCGTTTTACCATACAAACACGGTACTTATTGCAAAACTTTTTATCCCAATTATTTACAGTACACCAGCTTTGGATTTTTTGCAGCATATTTGAATCCAGCGTTTCCGGTGAATTGCACAGGTTATGGAGCTCGTTATTTATTGAGCTGTCGGTAATACGATAAAGCGGCTTGAAGTTCATTATCGGGAAAGTATTTTTATATCCATATTTACGCATAAGTTTGCCGAGCTCATCATTAACAGATGATATTTCCAAGACCTTACCACCCTGTATAATTATACTGTAGCAGGGATTGTTTTCGGTTATCTTAGGGAGCGGCATATAGTTTTTGCTCCAAATATCCGCACTGACATTAGTAACTGACATTGCCGTGAAAAGCTTGTAAAGTTCATTTATCATAGACAATCCCTCCTTTCCGGAAATTGCAAAACGCCATTTTTAATAATAATGTCATTATCATACACCGCTCGATATTGCGAACGATACCCGTCGCTGAACACACTTCTCAACATTGAGGGAATTTGAATATCAGGGAGTTCGGAGCATACATGCGTACTCTCACGAAACGGTCCGAAATATGATACTGTGAATTCACTCCACCCAAGAGAAAGCGTTGCATAAGACTGTCCACGCGACAACCGACGATTAAATATCTCCTGATAAGCATGTCCCGGAGAAGTCGTTGCATTGTCCCACTTCTTCGCTGAATCCGGTAAAGAGTCTTTATACGGATTTGTAACAACGTCTGCGTAAAGCCGATAGCAGACGTCAGTCAGAACCGTAGCAAACACCTGGAGGTTAGCATCTTTCTTTACTTTTAACGGTCCCCCATAATTCGTCGCATAAGAATGAAAACGCGGAACGCTGCACAACTCAACCTTTTTGGGAATTATAAGAATGTCAGGTCCCCAAAGTACACTTTCAAAGAGCGCCCGAACAGATGAAAATGTCGGCGCCGGATAGCTGCACGGGGAATCGCCGGTGTCGGGTCTGGCCCACATAGCAGTATCTCCGGCAACTTCCATAGAAACTTGATAAGTTTTACTCATCAATAAAATCATCTCCTTTCTTATTGTTTCGTTTCAGCAAAACAATTTCTGCCTTCCGGCAAATGTTCATATCTACATATATCCATATATGTATTAAAATTAAAATCCCGATATCATTATACAATTAATACATATTTTGAATAAAAATTGTAGTTATAAATCGCTAAGCGAGCTTGTAATATGCTTCCTACTCGTATTTTGGGTCAAGACGACCAAGACATTCTTTTTCCTGCTTTTGATTTGCCAACACAATCACCACCTCCTTGTAAACTACAGGGCAATATCCCCTATTAAATATTTTACACTTTGTAAACCACCTATAAGCAGTCCGAGCTATTCCGATATCTGCTATTGATTTATTACAGTTATAATTATAAGATATATTCTGTACCATAAAACGGACTAATAGTTTATTTTTTGAATTTTTTTGTGAATATTTTTTATAAATAACTTAAAACAGGATATTTCAGCGTTTCTTATCCAATTTTGCGATTTCCGCATAACGAAAAAATTTAATAAAAGCTATTGACAAATCAGAAAAAATGATATATAATCTGTATTAATAGAACTAATACAGATATCTATAAAATCTTCCATCATCTCACAAAAACTTCTTACAAACATACTTGAAAGGACCTGCCATGCTACTCTTTAACTGTCTTTTTACGCTTTTGCCATGCTGTTTTTACGCTCCTACCATCAGAAAGCTATTCACCTCGGGAAATTTCAGAGCCGCCGTTTACCAAAACAGGTATCGCCTTATAACGCTGCTTATCCTTACAGTCGGCTTTGCTGTCAGGATATGGAACATAGGAGAGATACCTATGGGACTTAATCAGGACGAGGCGTCCGCGGGATATGACGCGTGGTCTATCTTGAATTACGGTATCGACCGAAACGGATTTTTCCTGCCGGTACACCTTTTCGCCTGGGGCAGCGGTCAAAATGCGCTGTATTCCTACCTGTGCATGCCATTTATTGCCGTGTTCGGACTGTCTGCATTTTCTATACGGCTGCCGATGGCGCTTATCGGCTGCGGTGCGCTACTTGTTATTAAAAAATTGCTTGACGGCTTTGACGACGAGCGTCTTACGGCGATCGGTACAGCGCTGCTTGCCGTTGCGCCGTGGCATATAATGAAAAGCCGCTGGGCGCTGGAAAGCAACCTGCTCCCCGATATGATACTGCTTGCCCTGCTGCTTATCTGCCTAGGAATGCGGGAATCGACCCGAGCCGCCTCACGACGATTCTTTTTGGGCTATTTTTATGCTCACTTGACAGGCGCCAGCCTGCCTGCGTCGCAAGGAACAAAACTATCTCCAAAATCTCTCGCCGTGAGGTGCAAAGCAGTTTTTACGGAGCAGATTTTTGTCAAGACAAGGAGACCGAACGAAGGCATACTCGCGTATGTCGAGCGAGGTCGACGCAGTATTGGCGGAAATATGCCCGTAAAAACCGACTTGGGTTCGGTTCCCACATGCCTCGGTCTTAAAAGAAAAATAATATATTTTTACGCGGGCTGTGCGGTCATGGGGCTTTCGGCTTACGCTTACGGCACCTCCTACTTTTTCCTGCCGCTTTTCTTTATACTGTTTTTCGGTGTGCTGATAAAAACAAAAAAGCTGACGATAAAACGCGCCGTCTGCGGTATTGCGCTGGCGTTTGTCATAGCGCTGCCGATAGTTCTGTTCGTTATTATAAACACCTTTGATCTGCCGTCGATAACAACGCCGTTTTTCTCTATTCCAAAGCTGAATGAAGCGCGGCAGGCCGCAATTCTTAAGGGTGATCTGCTCGGCAATTTCCTAAACTGCTTTTCCATGCTGCTAAAGCAAAACGATGGTATGCAATGGAACTCGATGAATTCATTTTTCGGTACTATTTACATATTCTCCGCACCATTTGCCATTGTCGGAATAATAACGGCACTGCGCCAAAAAGTGAAAAGCGCGGTCACTTACGCGTTCCTTTGCTGGCTTGCGGTATCCGTCACTATGATGTTTGTGATGAGTTCTAATATAAACCGCATGAACCTTATCTTTATACCGTTGATTTATTTCACCGCGCTCGGCATATACGCGCTTACCAAAAAACGTATCGCCAAGGCGGCGATAGGGATACTTTATACCGTTAGCTTTGCGGCGTTTGTTTTTTCATATGCGGGAGCTTATCAGCAGGATATAGCCAGATCCTTTTCCTACGGATTCGGCGATGCGGTGAATTTTTCCGAAACGCTTGACAAAAACGTCTGCCGTGTTACTACGGATACCGGCTCGACGTATATGCTGCTGCTTTTCTACACCAAAACTTCTCCTAATGAGTACCTCAAAACGCGGGTGGTCGAAAATCCCGACAGCGCATTTGAAAACATAGTGTCCTTCGGAAAGTACCGCATAACCGATTCTCTCCCCAGCGACCTTGACGAAAACACCTGCGCCATTGTTCCCGCCGAAGATGCCGAAGAATTCCAAGCAGCACAAAGCGGGATAAAATCCGCCGTATTCGGAAACTATGCCGTGGTTTGGCAATAACGGTAAATTTTCCAAAAAATATATGCGCATGATTTAATTTTCTCTGTTAAAATTACAGGCGTGCGGAAACCGACTTGTGTCGAATATCCGTGCGCCTATATTTTAGCAAAATTTTTGAAAAAACACTTGACTTATTGTTAAATCTGTGATAAAATATTAAAGTCATGGAAAGATGGCTGAGCTGGTCGAAGGCGCACGATTGGAAATCGTGTAACGGCTAATACCCGTTCGAGGGTTCGAATCCCTCTCTTTCCGCCAAAATCCGAATGCTTTTCAGCGTTCGGATTTTTATATGCGGGTGTGGTGAAATTGGCAGACACGTTAGATTTAGGTTCTAATGCCGAACGGTGTGCAGGTTCAAGTCCTGTCACCCGCACCATATCTGGTGTTCATAAAGCATTTGCTTTATGAACACCTTGTTTTTATATACACAGCAATAAGCTTATCACTTGTTTATTTTTATTTTGTATGTACATATGTCTCTAACGCTAGGATTTATTGACAGCTTCTATTTTGGATTCAGAGTTATTGTAACTTTGCGCGCTTTCATAACAATACTTGAAAAAACAGTAAAATCAGTGTATAATATTATTCAGATGACAAATCTATGAACGAACCTAATTATTTGAGAAAAATAAACTCATTTTCATAAACTAAAAATCGGAGGTATTCATGGCAAGAAAGTATACTTTAAAAGAAGTAAAAAGAATAATCGATCAACACAACGATAATCTTAAATTTCTTGAAACTTCTTTTACGTTAATCTCTAAATTGAGGAATCCAATTCGATCCTGCGTAAATAATTTGTACTCTTCCGGCGTTTTTTCGGATGACGTTATGGCTTATTTGAAAGGAAAAGAGTCAAATCAGCAAGGTAAAATAGGAGAACTCATTAAGCTTCTTTACATTTTTAGAAGGTCAGATAAACAATTTAACGTCTGTCAAGCTATTCTTTCTCAAAACCAAAATCGAATTTCCGGCATGATAAAAGAAGCATCTACGGGAGCAAACGAAATCACCTGGCTGTTTGCTTCATCCAGGAAAAAGCAAAATTCAGAAAAAGCTTATGAAAATTTACTAAATGAGATCGATGGCGGCAACTACTGGGCAGCTTCAAAAGAAGTGATTTCTGATATTGCCAAAAACGACAGTATTACCGTAGAGGAAAGCTGGAACGATTTTAAGTTCAATTCAAAAGAGTATCAAAAAATTCTCATAGAAAATCTACCTACTGATTTTAAGTATACCGAGTTAATAAAAGACTTAGATCAACTTATCAAGAATTTTCAAAATATAGAATTAAATCTTGCAAAAGAAAAATCAAAAGCCGACGCAATCGAGGTCGATATCAGAAACGCAGCTGAACGAATGGCCGCGGCTGCCGTTTTAGATATTCTGAAAACTACACCGGTTGAAGAAATCAACAGAGATAAAAAAGGTATTAGAGTAAAATCTCTCCGTCAAGCCGGATACACTACCGTGGCCGATGTGTATGCCGCATCACATTATCAATTGACATCTATATACGGAATCAGCGAAGACGCTTCATATACAATAAAAAATATTGCAAAAGATTTTTTTGATGAAGCAAGGCAAAACGCAAAAATAAAAATAAGTGTAGATAACAAGACCAAAGAAGCGACAAATCTGGTTACGGAATTATTCAAATACAGACAATACATAAAAGCATTAGATGCACTGGATAAGCTTAATTTGGACTATGAACACAACATCAAATCTGCAACAGCTTGTTTACAAGCTGTTGAAAGCGGCATATTCTGGACTTTTTTTGAAGACCATAGAAAGGAAAATGCGAGAAAATCGTATTCTTACTTAAGTCAAGAAATAAACGGCGATTACGGCAACAGATCACACTTAATCATCGAAATGTTCAGAAAAGTCGAAGTCACTGTTGACGGAAACGCTTGGGAGGATTTCAAAAATAATTCAATTTCATATTATAATATCCTTGAAAAAATCGTACCCGGAATACTCGGAAATGATGACAGCCTTTACGGATTACCGGAAGATCTGGCAAGAGAGATCCAAGAGGAATGTTTCTTCCCGGATGGATTGAAATGCGAGCTGCGTAGATATCAAGAATGGGGAGTCAAATATATTCTTCACCAAGAACGTGTACTTCTCGGGGATGAAATGGGTCTCGGAAAAACCATTCAAGCAATTGCGACAATGGTTTCGTTGAGAAATACGGGAGCCAGTCATTTTATCGTGGTTTGTCCGGCAAGCGTCCTTCCTAACTGGTGCAAAGAAATTGCCGCAAAGAGCAAATTGCGTGTAACAAAGGTCCATGGAGTCGGTAGGATACAAGCGATAAAATCATGGAGCAAAACCGGCGGAGTTGCGGTCACAACATACGAAACTACCGGAATATTCCAATTTGATGAAGCTTTTAAGTTTGATATGTTAGTGGTAGACGAGGCTCACTTTATTAAAAATGAAAATGCCGTTCGTTCACGAAATGTTCGTAAGCTTTCCGCATATACCCAAAGGATACTTTTTATGACGGGAACGGCTCTTGAAAACAAAGTTAATGAGATGATTTCTCTTATTAATGTTTTGCAGCCAAGCATAGCCAAAAATATTCAAAATATTGCTTTTATGTCTACTGCGCCGCAATTCAGAGAAAGAATAGCAGGTGTTTATTATCGCAGAAAAAGAGAAGATGTTCTGACTGAGCTTCCGGAACTTATTGAAAGCCGAGAATGGTGTACGATGTCGGAAGAAGAAACTCGTATTTATGAGCAGGAGGTACTTTCCAAAAACTTTATGGGAACCAGAAGACTTTCCTGGAATGTTGAAAATCTAGATCGATCCTGTAAAGCAAACAGAATGATGGAAATTATTACCGAGGCGGAAAGCGAGGGACGTAAAATACTGATTTTCTCGTTTTTTCTTGATAACATTCGCAAAATATATGAGTATTTAGGTAATCGTTGCTGTAATCCGATAAACGGCAGTATATCCCCTCAAAGGCGTCAGGATATTATAGACGAATTTAATAACGATCCGAAAAAAACGGTTTTATGTGCACAGATCCAATCCGGCGGAACAGGACTAAACATTCAGTCTGCAAGCGTTGTAATAATTTGCGAACCGCAATTCAAGCCGTCTATAGAAAATCAAGCGATATCTCGCGCATACAGAATGGGACAAGCACGAAATGTTCTTGTTTATCGGTTGCTTTGCGAGGATACCGTTGATGAGAGAATAACCGATTTATTAGAAGAAAAGCAAAAGGTGTTTGACGCGTTCGCCGATAAGTCTGTTGCCGCCATAACCACTGAACAAAGCGAAAAAGAAGTCAATGAAACTACATTCGGTAAGATTATCGAAGAAGAAATTGAGCGTATCAAGGCAAAAGGCAAAACGGTTTTTCCCGAGTCTAAAGATATATCAATGCTTAACATTGAGCCCAAAAATAAAGACAGAACACCATCTGCAACTGTAAACAGCAGCGAATTTGAGACCGGCTCAGCTTTAACTTCTTCTGAAGAATATGCCGACGAATTATCAATGAACTATGACCAACTTGTAAAGCATTTGCTTCAAAAATACGGACCGGCGAAAGGTGATTACTTCTTAACCGAAACATGTGCAAGTAAAAATAAAAAGATTTCACGAACAAGCGAGGGTCTTTATTGCCATCATATCGATGAAGATAAGGCGATTATGCTTTCAAATGACGGATACGCAATAATGAATCCGTTTGAGTATCAAAAGGCGGACAGATTGGTTTATTGCAATATTATTGAACATCTTATTCTTCATATAAAAATTTTTGAAGAACCTAAAAACAAGGATGCAAATTACAACGAAATACAAGGGATAGGCGGAGCGTTATTTTATATCACAAGGCAAATCAACGATTATTACAACGGCTATGATTTCAAAAAAAGATACATGATTACGATTACAAGCTTTATAAAAGACAATTTTGATGATTATATTAAGGTACTCAAATATCTCTGGAACGTCATAGAGCGTGATGAATTGTTTTCCAAAATTATAGAAAAAGATCAACTGGCAGTTGGATGGAATGAAAATATTGTAGATAAAATTTACAATCAGCTTTAATGCTTTTATCATAAGATATGATCCGCAATATAACATAAAAACCGGCGTTTCCCTTCCCTTTACGGTGAGAGAAACGCCGAAAATATTTTATTTGAGTTTATAGGGTATCTTATACGGCGGCTTTATTTATCGCCTGTACCTCTTCAAACTCGTCTACTATCTCCTTATCGGGTGCTTTGGTAAGCAATGATACCACTACTATCGCGATAAAGCTGAGTATGAACGCGGGGAGCAGCTCATAAATATCCCATGCGCCGCCAAGCGGACGGATAAGGTACTTCCAAACGAATACCATTACGCCGCCGACAACTATTCCGGCTACAGCGCCGTATTTGTTGGAGCGCTTCCAGAAGAGCGCCGCTACTACCAACGGACCGAATGCCGCGCCGAATCCTGCCCAAGCGAAAGATACTATCTGGAATACCGAGCTGTTGGGATCCCACGCTATGATGATACCTACCACAGCGATAGCTATCAACGCAACTCTGGCGATTATCATTGACATTTTATCCGAAATTTTTATGCCGAATGTGCCGCGCAGCAGATTTTCCGTCATACTTGACGATGCCGCTAACAGCTGAGAATCGGCGGTAGACATCGTGCAAGCGAGTATACCGGACAATATAACACCGCCCACGATAGCCAGCAGCAAATGGTTCTGGCTCATCAGATTGGCAAGAGCTACCATTATAGTTTCGGGGTCGGAAAGCGTCTCAAGATTACCGTTAGCGGTTATGCCGAGACCTACAACGCCTATAAGTATTGCGACGCTCATCGCGATAACTACCCATACAGACGCTATTCTTCTGGATATCTTTATTTCCTTGCTGTCACGGATAGCCATGAATCTTAGCAGGAAGTGCGGCATACCGAGGTAACCGAGTCCCCATGCCGCATTTGAAATTATCGTCAACAATCCGTAATCGTTAGCTTGTCCGGACGCAGCGTCATAGGTTTGCGTAACGGACAGATAACCCGGCAGGCTCTGTGCGTTTTCCACAACATTGTCCCAGCCGCCCGCATAGGAAATCCCCAGTATAACGGCTACTATCAGCGCGATAGTCATAACGATGCTTTGTATAAGGTCGGTATGGCTCGCCGCTAAAAATCCGCCGAAGCAGGTATAAGAAATTATTACCAATGCAGAAATTATCATTGCAATATGATAATCTATACCGAAAAGCGAATTAAACAGTTTTCCGCAGGCAGAGAAGCCCGAACCGGTGTACGGCACGAAAAACACAATGATTATTAGCGCGGAAACGCCCATAAGCACCTTTTTATTTTCTCTCCAGCGATTGGAGAAAAAGTCGGGCAGCGTTATGGAATGAATGTGTTCGGTGTAATTTCTCAGTCGTTTTGCTACCACCAGCCAACTGAAATATGTACCTATCACCAAGCCGAACGCCGTCCAGCCGGGGTCGCATATTCCGCTGGCATACGCAAGACCCGGAAGTCCCATAAGCAGCCAGCTTGACATGTCCGACGCCTCGGCGCTCATCGCGGTAACTATAGGGCCGAGCCGTCTGCCGCCGAGATAGAAATCCCCGACGGAATTGTTTTTCTTAGAACAGATAAATCCTACTACAAGCATCATCACAAGATATGCTACTATAGTAATTATCATAATTATCTGTGCCGAAGTCATATTTTTTTCCTCCTAAAAACAGAATACGCAATAATTTTACCATATATTTTTTAATATGTCAACTTATAACTTTTTCAGTGCCGGAATAAATTCGCTTTTAGGAGATAATTTTATTTTTATTGACCTGATACTTTTGCTGCAAGGGCAGCAGCCGTCAAAGCTCCGGTTATAGCAGGAATTGACAAAAAGACATATCAATTGTCGCCCGCTATGCCGACAAGCTTGGAAATAAAATCTGGGTAACGGAACGTTGCACTTTCACGGTCATATTCATCTCCGGAAGTATCCCATAGAATAGGACACATATGCCGTTCATAGGCGGCGTTAGCAACATCCGACATCCAAAGCTCGCGAGTTTCACGAGTCTTATTGTCGCCAAAGCACCCGTATTCACCAACAATAACAGGTATGCCTTTATCCGTATAGTGTTCTTTCAGCTTGTCAAACGCTGCATTTAATTCCTTATAATCAGCCTCGCTGCCCCAGTCAGTTCTTGCCTTGCCCCAATCGGCGTCCTCGGTTAGAATACAAAGTGTAGAAGGCGTGTAGTAATGTACCGATACCGCAAGCCTTTCGGCGGGGTCATCAGGCAGAATAAACATATCATCACAGGCATGATCCGAACTGGTCCAATACGCTGCTATCAGAAGATGACGATTTTGGTTATTTCCGCCCGAAGAGCGCACAATATCAACAAATTTCTGATTTATTTTATTGAAA
Source organism: uncultured Ruminiclostridium sp. (assembly GCA_947624435.1). Taxonomy (GTDB): domain Bacteria; phylum Bacillota; class Clostridia; order Oscillospirales; family Ruminococcaceae; genus Ruminiclostridium_E. The sequence continues at coordinate 11,626 of CANQKE010000043.1, read as the reverse complement.
ATATCAAAAGCTTCCTGCTTGCCCTCTGTTCCGCCGTACTGATTCCATATTCCGTCAAAACCGACCTCGTTCATCGATTCAAGCATCAGATCATAACCGTAATCCTTAAATCTTTCAGCCACCTGCTCCCAAATATGTTCGTAAAGTTTTATTGCGCTGTCGTAATCATCAGCAAACTTTGTTTCCCAACCGTCGTGATGAGTATTAATAATGCAGCGCATATTATTGTCAAGTATCCAGCCTGCGACTTCTTCGATCCTGTCCATAAATTCGTCCGGGATATTGCCGTCGCTGTCTGCAAGGGTAAGCCATGACACAGGTAGCCTTATTACACCAAATCCGGCTTTTGCATAGCCCGCTATCATTTCTTTAGTGATAACAGGGCTGCCCCATGCGGTCTCCTGCCCTTCAACAGTCTGTGAAAACCACGTTCCGGTGCAGTCAAAGGTGTTGCCGAGATTTATCCCGACACCCATGCTTCTGACAAATTCCATAGTGGTCATTTCGTTAGTTTCTTCTACAGGTGCACTTGAAGTTTCATCTTCTGCATATGCACTTGAGGTCTCTTCTATAGATGCGCTTGATGTATCGTCTACTATAGATGTACTCGAAGTCTCTTCTTCTGCGGATGAATTTGATGTCTCCTCCTTGCTAACATCAGGCAGGCTGCTGTCCTGAGAATTAAGGATAGTATCCGATACATCACCTGAAGAAGTGATCTCGCTTGTTGTAATATTTTCCTTGCTGCACCCTACAACAGAAATGCTGATTATAAGCGATGCAAAAATTGCAAAAAATCTTTTCACCGAAAAAACTCCCTTCATATTATGTTACTTATTATGATAACAGAGAAACGAGTTTTGGTAAATAGCAAAAATCTAAAGTTAAGATAACGAAACGTGCAAATAAAAGATCATTCTCCTGCGGCTTGATATTTTCTGAAAGCAGTCGGAGTAACCCCTACATACTGCTTAAACTGCCGCATAAATCCGTAACTGCTTTTGTAGCCGCATTTTTCACCTATCTCAGACACATTGAGATTCGTTGACAGAAGAAGACGTTTAGCACAGTTCATTCTGCTGTTTATGATATCCTGCTTGATAGATATTCCGAAAAGCTTAGTGTAAAGATGCTCAAGGCTTGAAAGACTCATTCCGAAATATCTTGCAATTATCGCAACAGTCGGGATATTTTCCGGTTCGCGATATATCCATGTCCTGATATAGTGTAGGTTTTCCCTCTGCACATTTGAAAGATTCCGCTCTGAAAAAGTTTCTTCTAATATACACCGAGAAATCATATTAAATAATATTTGAGTGTACAACTCAACCATTTCGTTATGATATATATTTGAGGAATAAAATTCAATAGTGAGGGTGTAGATAATTCTTGAAACGGCGGCAAAATTTCCGATATAGATCGGTTCGTTTACAGCGATTTTCATACTTGCCAGACGATCGATCTCATTAGAGTCTATCTCATCAAAATAGAACCAGTCGTCTATATAAACATCTTTTTTAGCTCTATAACTGCACGGAGTATTAGGCGAGATAATTACAATCGTACCCGGAAGAACGGAATATTGATTTTCGCCTAAGGTCAGCAGAGCGTCGGATTTTATCAATAAAAAAAGCCATGCACCCGGACCGTTAGGACTGTTTACGCAAAAGTCGCCGTTATGAGCATGATTGTAACCGATCGAGCCTATATTTATCATTTCACGCCTCCGATTTTCATTCCCGAAAAACATTTTCTTTAATCTCTACGCGCTGAGATCCTTAAATTCAAGTGATTATTTAACAGTTACTTATTTTTCTGTAAATTTTGCAAATCTATATCGCTTCTAAAATTATACCACCAATCTCAACACATTTCAACTTTATAAAAAATCTCCGGCCTTAAAACCGGAGATTTTTGATATTGTTATAATGTTTTATTTTAGAAGATCGACTATTATATCGTTCGGGTCTACGCTCTTTTCTATAACGCCCGAATCCAGCATCCAATCGATGTTTTTCTGCCATGTTTCGGGATTTTGTGAAAGGAAAGGAGCGGAATCCGTTGCCGCAAGGGACAATATCGTGTTGACGCTCTGCGTTTCTACCTCTTCTACCAGCGGGAAATTTTCCGCGTTCTGATTTTTGAGCAGATTAGCAACACCCTCGGCGGGATCGTTCTTTACGTCCTCATAGCCCTTTTGAGTAGCGCGCAGGAAGCCCGCGAGCTGCTCCGCCTTTGCGTCAGCGGTATCCTTTGAGGTGATGAACACCAGCTCGGTATAATCCGGCACGCCGTTTGCGGAGGGTTCTATATAAGTAACGTCAAAGCCCTGATGCTTAAGCTCCGGAACTTCATGGCTGACAAAGCCGCCGATTATCGCGTCTACCTGTCCGGTGGTAAGCGACGGCATAAGCTCAAAGCCTACGTCTACTAATTCCGCGTCGCTCTCCTGCAAGCCGGCATTTTTAAGCATGGTATGTATAAACGCCTCATTAAGCACCGAACCGCCGTAGCCTATCTTCTTGCCCTTTAAGTCGGCAGCGGATTTGATATTTGCACTGCTAAGCGAAATAAGCACATTTACCGGCTTTTGCACTGCCGCGCCGATAGATACTACCGGAATATTCTGGTTAGCGTTAGCCTGTATCACATCGTGCATATAGTAAAAGCCTATATCCGCTTTCCCTGCGGAGGTCATTGATATAGCGTCGTTCGTGTTGGATGGAAATTCGACGTTTATCTTAAGTCCCTCCTGCTCATAATAGCCCTTTTCTATAGCCTCATACAAAAATACATGCGAGCCGTTCGGGTACCAGTCCAGTACGACGGTAAGCTCCTCAAGCTCGTCTGTAGGCGTTTGCGAGCAGCCGGTGATACCTATCACGCCGACCGCCAGCAGTGTTGATAAAATTGCCTTGATCTTCATTTTAGATCTCCTTTCTCCATTTGACAAATTTTCTTTCAAGAAAGCTGATAAACGCCACTACCAGCATAGCGCACACCGCCAGTATTACTACCGGAGCGAACACACCCGCGCCGTCAAGCTGCGTCATCATTCTTTTGCTGAAATATCCCAGCCCGCTTTGTGAACCGAGCCATTCTCCCATAGCCGCGCCTATTATGCTTAGCGGTACCGCCATCTTTATAGCCGAGAAAAAAGACGGCAGCGCTCCGGGCAGCTTTAATTTAAGAAATATCGCCGCCTTGCTCGCGCCCATGGTTTGGAACAATTCTTCCGATTCCCTCTTTGAGGATTTAAGACCGTCGTGCAGCGATACCACTATCGGGAAAAACGTTATTATCACCGACACCAGCACCTTGCTCCATATCCCGTAACCCAGCCAAAGCACGAACAGCGGCGCTATCGCCGTGATAGGCACGGTCTGAGTAGTGACTATCACCGGATAAAGCGCGCGCTCCGCCGTTTCGTACCTGTCCATTATCATCGCAAGTATAACGCCGATAACTATCGATATAAGCAATCCCAAGAGAGTAACCAGCATAGTATACGGCGTATGCACCGTAAACAGCGGCTCTCGAAGCTCCCATATCCTTACCGCTATCTGAACAGGCGACGGCAATATGTAAGCCGCATTTATCAGCATTGCGATTATCTGCCACAGGATAAGCAGCGACACAGACGTTATTATCGCAGGCAAATGCTTTACCGCTTTTTCCATCTATGCCCCTCCGTTTCCAGCTCGCTCAGCAGCTTTTCTCTAAGCTGCGACGCTTTATAAATATCCTCGCGTGTCTTTATATAAGAAACATCGGTTGAAATAAGCTTATCGACCGGTTCGCCGCTCATCAGTAAAATAGTATTTCCCAGCAGCATAGCCTCGTCTATATCATGAGTAACCAGCAACACCGTCTTATCAAGCTGCGACATCTGAGCCATGAGCCAGTCCTGCATATCCGCGCGTGTAAGGGAATCCAACGCGGAAAACGGCTCGTCCAGCAGCATAAGCTCTCCCCCGACGGCAAGCGTTCTTGCAAACGAAACGCGCTGCTTCATTCCTCCGGACAGCTCCGACGGATAGACGTTTTCGTATCCTTTAAGCCCCACTCTTTCCAGCAGAGAATAAGCCTCCTGCTTTTTGTCGCGCTGCTTTTTCAGTTCAAACGCCAGCGTCACATTTTTGAGCACCGTCCGCCACGGTAAAAGCAGATCACGCTGCGGCATGAACGCCGTGATATTTCCCGCGCTTTCTATCGGCTCTCCCCGGTAAAGAATGCTGCCGGACTGCGGCTTTTCCAGCCTGTTTATCAGCCGGAACAGCGTGCTTTTCCCGCAGCCGGAGGGGCCTATTATAGCGGTACATTCGCCCTCCCGAACGCCAAAGGATATATTTTTCAGTATCGTGCGGTCTTTATAACTAAAGCAAACGTCGTTAAACTCAAGTATCATTTTATTTTATAGCAGTGATTGAGCGGCCCACTGCCTTTACCGAGATCCAGCCCGTCGCGCAAAGCGCCGGAAAGGTATTCCTTTGCGTTCCTTACCGCCTGTTCTATGTCGCCGGTCCCCGCAAGTCCGCAGGCAATGGCCGACGAAAACGTACAGCCCGTCCCGTGGGTATTGGGGTTATTTATGCGTTCTCCTCTTATCCAGACAGCCCTGCCGTCAAGATACAGCAAATCGTCGGCGGTATCGTCAAGGTGTCCGCCCTTTACGACTACCGCGCCCTTTGTCATGCCGGACAGCTTTTTAGCGGCGGCTTCCATATCATCGGGCGTTTTTATCTCCATTTCGGCAAGCACCTGCGCCTCGGCAAGATTCGGAGTTATCACGTCGGCTATAGGCAGCAGCTTTTTAACAAGCGCGGTTATCGCCTCGTCGCTTATCAGCTTGCTGCCGCTTGTAGCGACCATCACCGGATCGACGACGATATTTTCCGCTTTGTAAAACGTGAGCCGCTGCGCGATAGCGTCTATGACCTCGCTTTGGCTTACCATTCCTATTTTTACCGCGTCGGGACGTATATCGGTAAAAATACAATCCAACTGATTTTCGATAAAATCCCCCGGCACGTCATATATCCCGTAAACTCCGGTGGTGTTTTGTGCGGTGAGTGCGGTTATCGCGCTCATGGCAAACATAGCGTGGGCGGTAATAGTCTTGATATCCGCCTGTATCCCCGCTCCTCCGCTTGAATCCGAGCCTGCGATAGTAAGTATTTTTTTCATATTTTCTCCTTTCTCATAACTTTCGAGTACCTTTAGCGACCTTTTGCGCCTTTTGCAAAAGCTCCTGCGTCGCCGATGTTATATCGTCAGCGGAGAACACGGCGGAAACCACCGCTGCTCCGTCAAGTCCCAGTCCCTCAAGCTCTGAGATATTGCCGGAGGTTATCCCTCCTATTGCGATGACCGGTATATCCACAGCGTCGCAGATATCCTTGATGACCGCGCGGTCTATCGGCTTTGCGTCAGACTTTGTAGAAGTCACGAACGCCGAGCCGCAGCCGAGATAAGACGCGCCCTGCGCCTGTGCATCCAGCGCCTCCTCCACCGTATGAGCCGATACGCCTACTATTTTATCGGAGCCGAGCGTTTTCACGGCGGCCGCGATACTGCCGTCGCCCTGCCCAAGATGTACTCCGTCAGCGCCGGACAGCTTCGCTATCTCAACGCTGTCGTTTACTATAAACGGCACAGAATATTCATGGCACAGCTTATTCAGCTTTTTAGCAAGGGAAAGAAATTTATCAAAATCGGCGTTCTTTTCCCTAAGCTCAAATATAGTTGCGCCGCCTTTAAGAGCCGCCTCGCATTTTGCTATGAACTCTTCGTCGCTTTCCTTACGGTCGGTGACCGCATATAAACGCATTGTGCTGCTTTTTACTTTCATTTGAAATTCACCCTCATTAAAAACAAAAACGCATACGGGTATACCGCATGCGCATAAATTCCTTACGTTGGCATTACCCAAATCAAGTAAACGGTCGAAACCTAGGTTTCCTCTCAGCCTGTTCAAGCTCCCGCATTTCTATTAACTACATATATTTTACAGCAAGATATCTGATTTGTCAATGTCAAAATCTGTAAATTGAAAGAAAATATTTCCCGCCCCGTTTTTTTCACAGAACGCCGCGCAATACTCCCCGTTTATCAGATATTGATAAAAATTACAATCGCAATTAAATAACGCCTTACCGCCGGAAAGGTCAAATTCCGCTTTTCCAAGCGCGGAGATACCCTCGCCGATAAGCTTAGAATACGCTTCCTTAAGCGTCCACAGTCTGGTAAAGCTAAGCGACGGCGATTTGCTTGCGTATATCTGCTCCGCTTCATAAGGCGTAAAGCAGCGCTTTATCACCTTTTCCAAGGGCGCTCTCAGCCGCTCGCAATCAGCGCCGTTTTCGTGGTCGGACAGCGCAAGGCTGACCATTCCGTCGGTATGGGATATATTGAAAAAAGCGTCGTTTATATAGGGTTTGCCTTTCTTGCCGAAGAAAACCTTTTCCTCGGAAAAAAGAATATTACAGTATTCGTTCAACGCTTTTTTCAGCAAGGCTCTTCCCTGCTCGTGCAGATATACGGAATATTTACCGTCATAGTCAGCCTTTTTTGTAACAAAACGGATAAGATTATACATTTTCTTCCATATCTATATCAAGAAAGGCGCACAGATTTTTCCACAGCACCTTTTCCTTTACCTCGTCGGAAATCGGCAGTCTGTCGATGTATTTCAATTCGTCAGCCGCGTCCCACATGGGATAATCCGTACCGAAGAACACCCTGTCCTCGCCGAATTTACCGATAAGCTCCGCCGCTTTTTCTGGCGTCAGATGATAAAGCGAGCTGCTGGTATCCACCCAGACGTTTTTGCCGCATAGCTCGTTCTCGGATTCTTCCCACTCGGACCAACCGCCGAAATGCGCCGCGATCACTTTCAGATACGGGCAGTCGTCCAGTACCTTAGCCATAAGGCGCGGATGAGAATATTCAAACCTGCTGTCGCCGGTATGGATAAGAATAGGCAGCCTGTCCCCGATAAGCTCGTACAATCGGTAAGCTCTTTTATCATCTATCGCAAACTGCTGAAAATCCGGATGCAGCTTTATTCCTTTAAGTCCCATAGAAATTACTCTGTCTATCTCCGCGGCGGGATCCTCCATGTCGGGATGAAGCGACGCAAATCCTATAAATTTATCGGGATGTTCCTCAGTTTCCCGTGCGATAAAGTCGTTTATATGAGATACCTGCTGCGGAACGGTAGCCACCGACTGGATAAGAAATTTATCTATATGGTTCTTTTCGCCTTCCTCAAGCAATCGGGATACCGAGCCGTCAAAGCTCATATGCAGGCTGTAAAAGCTGCCTATATTCACCGACGCCTTGGACGCTATCTTATCGGGAAAAATATGCGCGTGACTGTCTATTATATATTTTGCCGTAAATATCACCACTTTCATTAAATAACGGGCTTGCCCGGTCATTAATCAACTGCGCTTTTGCAATTGTCGTTCGTCTGACGTAACGCCTTTCTGTACCGCAAAATTCAAGCGACCGTTAAATACGGTCGCTCTTACTCGGAGATAGTACTCCGAAAGCAAAAACTGCCAAAATCAAATTCTTGCAGCTAAAAAGCAGGATCAGTCTTCGTCGTCCTCATCGGGAACGGGCACATATTCCATTATTGCTTCTATTCCCGCACTGGTAAGCTCATACTCTCTCTTGAGTTTCTTTAAGTACTCACGTCCCTTGTCTTCGATACGGTAGTAAACACGTGTGCGTCTTCTTCCCACAAGTTCAAGACGGTCGGAAATAAGTTCCTTGTCGATCAACCTGTAAAGAGTCGGGTACATAGAGCCTTCCGTTATCTGGAACGTACCGTTGCTTCTTTTTGTTATTTCCTGAGTAAGCTGATATCCGTACATCTCTTCTTCCTGCAAAAGATGGAGAATAAGCATCTCAAGAGATCCCCTTTTGAAATTTTCCTTAATTCCCATGGTTAAAAACCTCCTTTTAATATATTATGCCACAACTGAAAGCTTTTGTCAATAACAAATAGGCAAAAATCGTTTTATTAAACTGACAAAAAATAAAACATATTCTAATATTTTACAAATGATAATATCACAAAAAGTCATGGAATAAAAATCTTGCGTAAAATCTATATTTAACTTTTGTGTGCTCATAATAAATTGTGGAGAAATATTTACGGATTTTAACAGCTTTTATATTGTAAATAAGCAAAGATCGCATTTTGATTTTTCTGCGGCATTTCTGAATTTCATGGGAATTGGTATGATACGTGAGATAGGCATGCGGGAATCGAACCCGAGCCGGTTCCCGCATGTCTAACCTCACCACGGGCACTTTTGATTTTTCTGTGCAAGCCGTATCTTATCCGCTGCGAAAGCGATAAATGCCGAGTTGGTAGGTCTGTAGGAATTGACGGGGTACACATTATCAAACAGTCTGATAAGTTCGTACGGGTCGGTGCGTTCCCATGCGATTGTTATTGCGTTGCGCATAGCACGTTCAACACAGGAAGGAGTGGTATTGTACATTTTCGCCACGGCGGGATAAAGACGCGTGGTTATCCGGCTCAACATTGTATCATCTTCCACCGCGTAAATTATCGCGGCTCTAAGATATCGGTAGCCTTTTATATTAGCCGGTATCCCTGCTCTGCGGATAAACTCCGTTGCGATGTTCTCGGTTTTTATCGCGTCGTTCGCCCAAGCACGTTCATACATGCCGTCGGTAAGCATCATAGACAGAGCGGACATCACCAGCTCTTCCGGCTGAGGGTTCTCCATGCAGCGGTCGGCTCCGGCGGAGGAAAATTCCTCGCATGCCTGCGGTGAAATACCGTCGCAAATTACTATTACCAGCGGAGCGTATTTGTCCATTTTCCGTATAGAGCGAACCGCCCAAAGGCTATCCAGATCGGCAAAAAGCAATATTATATTCGGATGTTCCTGCTCGATATATGTAACTATCGCGCTGCCGCCTCCTCCTTTCACTACGGAATACATGCCGGCACGCTTAAATTCCGACGCATACGTCATAGCGCGGGAATCATTATCGGCAATCAGAACTTTTACGTCATCTCTCATTTGTTACCATCCTTTCGCTTAAAAAACTGTAATCTCTTGTGAAAACAGTAAAATTTTGTCGTGTAAAAAATATTATAACCGTAAAATTTCAATATTCAAGCTGTTTTTTAACAATTTTAGCTTGTTTTTCGTAATTTTGTAAGCTGCGACAAAAACGGTATTTGAATGCGGCACGGTTTTTGTAAGACATTTTGTCGAATTTTTAAGGGGTGGGAGTGTAGGATTGATGTGCCGAAATAGTGAAAGTCTGTAAATCATATTTTGTGGTGTAGTAAAAAATTCGATAGGTGAAAGCCGGCAAAAGGATATATGTGGCGGTGTGCTTTTATAAGATATTGTACGCTGAGCTCACGGACCCATGAAGGAAATCATATTATATCCGTTTTCTCTTCCTACCGTCATCATATATTCCAATCTATAGACAAAGCGCCGATAAAAATCAACAATCAGGTCAGTTTCTGTATCATCTTCCGTAGGTCTATTGTCATTATATATTTTGATTTGCTCGTCGGTGAGGTCTTTAGCATATAGCAATCGGTATGTTCCGGTTCCTCTTTTTTCTTTAAGCTTGGCTGTATACTCGTTTTCTCTGCCGGAAGAAAGTGCATTAATTGTATCGTTTATATCTTTCAAAATATTTGATATTGCGTCAAATGTGTAATAATTATATGTTAAATACCATTCAAAACCGCTTATATGCGATTCCTGTTCTTTTCCTTCTTCGTCAGTCCACCGTTTATATTCTCTCTTTTTGTTAGCTTCAAGTTCGTCATCGAAATATTTGTATAGGAATGGGGTCAAATATTGAGCAACGTCATCTTCCTCGATAGAAATTTCAGCGCTTCTCATTTCCACTGTGAAGTCTATATCGTTTGTATCCGAATAATCCAGGACACTAACAGGCATGATCCAAAAATATGAGGAGCTGTCATGGCCGTCAACGATATCAATCTGCCTTTTATATATGTCTCTGCCGAGAATGGCAAAGCTTAGGTCTTTTAGATGGGTAATTACTTGTTCTTCGTTCTGCCGACGTGAGATTGCATCGTCAAATAAAGCCTTTATCTTTTCAAACGTTTTGCAGCATATGTCCGAGTTCAACAAAAACCAATCAACAGTTTGCCGAATATCGTAATTTGCCATATATCTCGGATAATCCTCAGTTAACAGAGCAAGCATATCTTTGACCCATAGCTGTGACGGATCACACAGTCTCGTAAAATCAGTTTCTTTTCGAGGATACACGCCGTGCATAGCTTCGATGATTTCCTCTATGTCGACTTCCTGATAATTATCTACCGTAATACTGTCGTTGCCCGCACTTTTGTGTTTGCGCCAACGATCATATTTAGGATCATAAATGTAATAAAGATAGCCGTTGAAGGTAACAAAAAGCAGGTTTTCTTCGGGAAATTTTACGATCTCAAATTTATCAAAAAGCTTCATTTCATCACCTCGTTCGTGTTTTATTCACTTAAATGATTTGTAATTAATCTGCAATATGTCTTCTTGTCGGACGAACAAAAGTATACAAAAAACCTATATAGTCGTCGAATAAAATAGTTTTCTTCCAGAACAAATCGGAAAGAAAAAATCCGATAGCATTTTGATCTGCATAAGCTAATGCAAGAGGAATATTGACATTTTGCCATCACCTCAAAACGATTTTATCACAAATTGTTGTAATATGTCAAGCGATTAGCGGTGGGAGGCGATCTTATACTCCTGCGCCCGCCACCCTTAAAAATTTCGACAAAATGTCTTACAAAAACCGTGCTGTCTTAAAATGCCGTTTTTGTCGCAGCTTACAAAATTACGAAAAACAAGCTAAAATTGTTAAAAAACAGCTTGAATATTGAAATTTTACGGTTATAATATTTTTTACACGACAAAATTTTACTGTTTTCACAAGAGATTACAGTTTTTTAAGCGAAAGGATGGTAACAAATGAGAGATGACGTAAAAGTTCTGATCGCCGATAATGATTCCCGCGCTATGACGTATGCGTCGGAATTTAAGCGTGCGGGTATGTATTCCGTAGTGAAAGGAGACGGCGGCAGCGCGATAGTTACATATATCGAGCAGGAACATCCGAATATAATATTGCTTTTCGCCGATCTGGATAGCCTTTGGGCGGTGCGCTCTATACGGAAAATGGACAAATACGCTCCGCTGGTAATAGTTATCAGTGACGGTATTTCTCCGCAGGCTTGCGAGGAATTTTCCTCCGCCGGAGCCGACCGCTGCATGGAGAACCCTCAGCCGGACGAGCTTGTAATGTCCGCTCTGTCGATGATGCTTACCGACGGTATGTATGAACGTGCTTGGGCGAACGACGCGATAAAAACCGAGAACATCGCAACGGAGTTTATCCGCAGGGCGGGGATACCGGCGAATATAAAAGGCTACCGCTATCTTAGAGCCGCGATAATTTACGCGGTGGAAGATGATACAATGTTGAGCCAAATAACCACGCGTCTTTATCCCGCCGTGGCGAAAATGTACAATACCACTCCTTCCTGTGTTGAGCGTGCTATGCGAAACGCAATAACTAT